>DATHGW010000480.1:0-23716 GCA_035317445.1 Puia sp. | reverse complement strand
TCTGTTTGTAGAAAAGCTGCTTTTCATAAGGCAACATCTGCCACTGACATCCACCACAGACGCCAAAATGGGCGCAAAAAGGCGGTACCCGGTCATCGGAATAATGATGAAAAAGAGTTATCGTCCCGCTTGCCCAATCCTTCTTGTTTTTGGTGATCCTGACATCCACGATATCTCCCGGAATGGCATTCTCCATGAAAATGACTTTTCCATCCACCCTTGCAATCGATTTGCCTTCGGACGCATAATCTGAAACCAGCAGGTCTTTGAGAATGATATTTTTCTTTTTTGTACTCACGGGGCAAATATGGAGCAGAATTGGCAGAATTTGAGAATTATTAGAATGAATCACTTCGATTGGTACTGATTTGTTTGATTTATAGATTATTCCCAATGTTTTAGTTTCTTTGCATCATTAATTGCCTTGATTTGGTGAAATGATCAGCCAGGCGAGGTAATCTCTAATACGAAACGTCATTCTATTCATCCTTAAATTCTGAAAATCCGGGTGAAAAAACTATTTGGCTGCTTCTTTTTAGCCTGCATGATCAACACCGTACATGCACAATACGCTTACCAAATCAAACTCTCATTAAAGCCTTACAAGAACAGTCGCGTATACCTTGGTTATTATTACGGCAAAATGAAAGCAGTAGCTGATTCGGTTACACTTGACGCCAACAGCTACGGCGTGTTTAACGGGAAAGTAAAATTGCCGGGAGGTATCTATTTTATCGTATCGCCCAAAAAAGAGATCTTATTTGAAGTGCTGATCGATGTGCAGCAGACTTTTTCGATTGTGGCTGATTCAACGGGTATTCCTGCTCATGTCAAATTCATTGGCTCGCCGGACAATGTGCTCTTCCAGCAGTACAGTCAATTTATGGCAAAGGATGGACAGGCAATCGCTGGCGCCCAGGCTGATCTGTCAAAAGCAGGGAACAAACAGGATTCCACAATCCTTATTGATAAGACCAGGGCATGGAATGCCGAAATACAGCAGTACCGGGAGGATATTGCAAAGAAATACCCGAGGTCTATATTGACCAGCCTGCTACTCGCTTTAAAAGAACCGGTCGTTCCTACGGCCGATAAAAATCCCGCGGCAAAAACAGACAGCCTTTTTTCATATCATTATTATAAGGCGCATTATTGGGATGGGGTTTCGTTTACTGATGACCGTCTTATCCGCACACCCATTTTTGAACCGAAACTGGACAAATATTTCAAGGACCTCGTTGCTCCCGAACCGGATTCCATCAACCGGGAAGTGGACATGATGTTATTGCAGTCCCGTGCCAATAAGGAGATGTTCAAATATTTGCTGATCCATTTTGTGCAGAAATACATCAACCCGGAATTCATGGGCCAGGACGCTGTGTTCGTTCACTTATTTGAGAAATACATCAATACGGGTCAGGCGGAATTCTTCACAGATAAATACCGAAAATTTGTCAATGACAGGGCGTATAGCCTGATGGCTAACCTGATCGGACAGCCGGCGGCAGACCTGGACATGACAGATACCCTGGAAAAGAAGAGGACCTTGTACGAGATCAATGCCAAATTCACGGTCATCTGCTTCTGGGATCCTACCTGCAGTCATTGCAAGGAGACCGTTCCCAAACTGGATTCCATCTACCAGGCCAAATGGAAAAAAGAAGGTGTCGCCCTGCTGGGCGTCATGGTGGATGGAGGAAAGGATGCCTGGTTGAAATTCATCGAAGACCACAATTTGAAGGACTGGGTGCACGTTTATCAAACCCAGGCTCAGCACGACGCTGAAACTGCTTCCAATAAACCGGGGTTCAGGCAGCTGTATGATGTGTACCAGACCCCCATTTTGTATTTGTTGGATAAGGAAAAACACATCATAGCAAAAAAACTTACTTACCAGCAGTTTGACGAAGTGATAGACCTGAAAATGAAGAATGCCAAATCCAATTGATATGAGGGTTGCATTATGCAGATTTGTTTTTGCCTGTACTATTTTTTCCGGTTGTTTTATCCGGCGCGGACAAGCACAAACATTGGTTCGTTACGGGGATCAGCAAATAAGCAAGGCGGATTTTTTGAAGGCCTATAACAAAAATAACTCAAGCGGCAAGCCAACCGAAAAATCTTATAGAGAATACCTGGAATTATATATCCGCTATAAACTCAAGGTTAGGGCAGCGTATGAACAAAGACTGGACACGCTTCCGACGCTGGTGGCCGAGCTGCAGAATTTCAGGAACCAGGTCGCAGATACCTACATGCACGACGATGCCTTTTTGGCAAAACTGACCAACGAAGCATTTGAACGGAGCCAGAAAGATGTTCATCTCGCGCAGATTTATATTGCAGATCCCGCAACAGTTTCGCCGGCAGATACGATGAGGGCGTTTATCAAATTGACAAGACTTTATTCGGACCTAAAAAAAGGGAAGGCATTTAGCGACGCAGCCGATGAATATTCTGATGACCCTTTCGCAAAGGTCAATCATGGCGACCTCGGCTATATTACTATTTTCAGTTTGCCCTATGCGCTCGAGACGCTGGCCTACCAAACCGCGCCTGGAAAATTCTCTGCGCCTTACCGAAGCAAGAGCGGCTATCATATTTTTAAGAACCTGGGAGAACGTAAGGCAATCGGAAGGATCCGGGCTGCGCAAATTCTGTTGATCTTTCCGCATGAAGCCAGCGTATCCGCGAAAGCCGATACCAGGTTAAGAGCAGATTCAATTTATCAGGCATTGCTCAAGGGAGCCGACTTCAGCGAACTCGCAAAAAAATTTAGCGGCGATAACCTCTCTTATCAAACCGGCGGGGAGATGCCCGAATTCGGAGTTGGGCAATATGATCCTGGTTTTGAAAATGCTGCGTTTTCTTTGGCGAAGGATGGGGAGATCAGCCACCCGGTGATGACAGCATTTGGGTATCATATTATCAAAAGACTGAGCAGGAAACCGGTGACTGCAGAAAAGAGCAAAACCAGGATGGATGCATTGAAACAACAGGTAATGAATGATTCACGAATAGAAGCATCCCGGAAGGCGATGACCCAGAAGATTATGACGCTTTGCCGGTTCAAAGAAAATACATTCAATGAAAATGAATTGTGGACGTATACCGACAGTAGTTTGCAAAATAAATCCCTGCCGGCGTTCGCGGGATTGAATGCTTCATCCATACTCTTTTGGCTGTCTGTAAAAAGGTATACCGTCAGTGACTGGATTTATTATAGGAATTCCATAAAAAATATTTTGGCGCTCAACAGGGATAGATCCAACCGGGCATTCCTCGATCAGTTTGAGCAGACCGCGGCTTTTGATTATTACAGAAGCCATCTGGAAGACTATAATACAGCATTCGCTTATCAACTCAATGAATTCAAAGACGGAAACATGTTGTTCGAAATCATGCAGCGCCAGGTATGGGATAAGGCCTCATCCGATACGCTTGGTCTGCGGGCTTATTATGATTCACATCAAAACAATTACTGGTGGGAATCCAGTGCCAATGCCATCTTATTTACTTGTGCCAATGAACGGGCTGCGGAAGATGTTAAATCCAGGATAAAGAACAGCATCAACAATTGGAGAAGGTTTGCAGATAGTGCTGATGGCAAGGTACAGGCCGATTCGGGAAGATTTGAGCTTAGCCAGTTGCCACCGCCCGAACAAGGAAAATTGCGGGCGGGCCAGTCTACCAGCATGCTCAGGAATCCGGCAGATAACAGCGTTACAATGGCTTATATCGTCAAGCTATACCCTGATCGCCTGCCCCGCAATTACAATGATGCGAGGGGGCTTGTAATTAATGATTATCAGACCTTTCTTGAAGATCAGTGGATCGGTAAACTAAAAGAAAAATATCCTGTAAAGGTCAACGAGGCAGCTTTAAAAAGCCTTTCTAGATAGGGCGGAAAAGACAACTTACAATCCGAACTGGACGCCCGCCTTAACACCAATCCAGGATGAATAGCCGGAAGTTCCCCCGATTGTCCGCGAAAATCCGTCATAAACCGTCGTGATTTCGAGGGCCCCGAGTTTTACGCCCAGGCCAAGATCCCCTGTGAAGGAAGATCCATTAAAGAGTTCATTCTTTACGATACCTATTCCGGCATCTGCATGGAGAAACAGAATATTTCCCGGAAACAGGTAATGCCTCAAACCGATCTTTACAGGAACATAGGATAACTGTCCGTAATTATTCGAACTATTATGGCTAAAGGAAGTGTATCCTACTGTGCCAACAAAAAAAGTATTGCCGATTCCTATTCCCACTCCTGCTTCGGCACCTAGTCCGTAATTATAATTGTGCTTAAAATAATTGTCCACTGGATTTGCGTATAGTCCATGCGCGAATAAGAAAAATTTCTGCGCATCTGAACGATTGCTGTAAAATATGCCAGCGCAAGTCATGAGCAGGATGACAGTTTTCCGGAAATATTTTGGCATTTAAATCATAATTTTTCGTACAAACCGCGAAGTTTTTCCCGGGTCATAACTTTTTCCCAATCGCTGCCCAGGGCATTTTCCCACAATGGTTTCATACCAAGGGATACATTGATCATGGTATCGAATTGTTCATCTGTAAGGCCCTTTGTAATATGCTGGGGAATGTCAATCTTATTTTTTTCAACCATTTTTTTAAAATCATACACACCCTTCGGATAGAATTCCTCCAATTTGTCGAATACGATACAATTACCAATTCCATGCTTTGTTCCTAACAAATAGCTTAATCCATAGCTCACCGCATGCGCTACGCCGACCTGTGAATATGCAATACTCATGCCACCGGAATAGGAGGCCATCATCAACTGATCATCACTTTCCTCGTTCCATACATTTTTTTGCACAAAGACTTTTTGGCAGAGCTGGAGGGCTTTTTCGCCGTAAGATTTGCTGAATTCATTTAAATAAGTTCCCTCTAGACTTTCAATGCAATGGATATAACAGTCCATGCCTGTGTAGAAACGTTGTTGAGCGGGAGCATTTGCGGCAAGAACAGGATCCAGGATAATTTGGTCAAATGGAGTAAAATCCGAATTCATTCCTAATTTTTTGCTGGGACCGGTGAGCACAGTCGTTCGAGAAACTTCCGCACCTGTTCCGCTAAGCGTTGGTATACCAACTTTATATACTCCCGGATATTTTACCAGGTCCCATCCCTGGTAGTCGGCAGAAGAGCCGGGATTGTTCATCATGAGGGAAACGGCTTTGGCGAGGTCCATGGCAGATCCGCCTCCGATTCCAACGATTCCGCTGACCATTCCAAATTCATCTTTCAATTGTTTGGCAATTTCATCTACGTATGAAGTTTTGGGTTCATAAGTGACGTCAGCAAAGACGATCTTGTCTTTTTGGCGCAGGGGAATGCTGCTGGCCAGCGGCTTATTTTCAAAAAAATGATCCAGCAGGAAAACCATCGGGGCCTCTCCCTTACGGTTGACCGAAATGATCTCGTCCAGCTGATCGAAACTCCCACGGCCATAAACCACATAACTCACCATTTTAAAGTTGCGGAACTTCATATGTATTTATTTTTTAATCATGCGAAGGTAAAGCAATCAGCGAAATGAGAATTCCGCGAAAAGTTCGGGGGGTAAATGGCAACCATTTTCCATAAATCATTGTAACTTCAAGGTGATACTGCTTCTATGGGTTGTCGGGTACGGACATATATCACCTCATTGGTATTCCTGTTTTGCGGAAAATGGCTGCCTGCGCAAAGGGTTTTGTATTCACCATTCATTGAAAACAGGTTTGAGGTAGCCGGAAAAGTCGGGAATTATTATTGGGTCGAAAAAAAAGAATCGCTTAAAGTTGAAAAAAAAGGTTCCGGGCCTGCAGATACGATTGAAGAAAGAAATTTTGAGATTTACGACGGCAGGATGAACCTGGTTAATCTCACCAATCCTGTTGTTCTATCGGGAGAAGTATTGAAAGAATACATTGTTTGCAGCGATGCTTATTTTGACCAGCTTACCGTACTGGTGGATCATAAAAAAACAAATGTACTGATCACGAGATATGCCGGGGATGGGAGGCTGGTGAAGGAAAACTTCCCGCTGCTGAGTCTTCCTTTCCAGGAATCTGCCAATAGTTTTTTGCTATCCCGTTCGGAGGACAGAAGCAAAATTCTGCTACTCTGTTTTGAATCATCTCCTTTAGCTCCTCCCCGAATGCATGCTATCCTGTATGACAAGGAATGGCGGCAGCTGTCCAACAATATTTATGAGCGTTTGCCGATTACCCAACCGCTTATCCAGGATGATTTCACGAATTACCCGGTTGAATTCTTCAGCAATAGCCCTTTAAAAGTTGCCAACGACGGACAATGGGTGATGATGCTGCCTTCACGTGCCAATGCAAATTTTGCGCTTTATCATTTCACCGGGAAAGACAGTGGCCTCGTATACCGGGAAATCAGGTCGCCCATATATTCTATATGGGAAGATGTGGTCATGTCGATCGACAATGGAAGCCAGGAAGTCATTGCCAGTGTCTTGTCGTCTTTTCGTTACCCGACCCTGAAAAACGTGGAAGTGGTGCATTATTCCATGGCAACCCATAAAATGGATTTTGATTCATCGTATCGATTCAATACCCTCGTGGCTTATAAAATAAAGGATGAAAACCTGGTCCATGAAAGCTTTGTCAGTGTACCCGGATCAGGATTCATGCTTTTAAAAGAATATGGCAAATCCTATTTTGATGCCGCGGAAAACGAAGAATACAACAGTTCAAAAGTACTCAGGTTCTTTTTTGCCAGCAATTCCATCAGCAGTATGCTCAAACCTGCCTCTATTAACAAGGATGGATATACGAGATATGACAGGCTCGGCGGAACACGGAAAATATACCAGCGGGGGGATCTTTGCATGTTTTATTTTCCCGCTAAGAAAAATGACAGTTGTTGGAGCGGACTTGTGAATAAAGAACAGATCACAGAATTCAATCTACCCTGGCTGTCCTACCTGATTGTTCCGATTCAAAATAAGTTGTTCCTTTTATACAATAGTTTCTTCAGAAACGAGATCCGGTATGGTAACTCTACTGTGCTGGACTTTAAAGGCAACCTGATCGAAGATGAAGGCCTTGTATACTGGAAGGTTGGTCATTTGCTCAATTTTCAGAAAGCGCGCCGTATTTCGGATAATGAAATGGCCATTCCGTATGAAAGGAGCCGGAGATTTGGCTTTGCCATTATCCGTTTCTGATCTTCATGATTGTGGTCCTCTACCAGCTCGTATGCATGTTCCAAAAATGAAGATGGGTAAAGTTGGACAGACCGCCTCTGCTGAACAGGGAGATGCCATCATTTTCCTTTCCGGGAAAAATCTGGGCCGTCATCACCACTTCACCATCATTTGCGAAAACTTCCACGAGTGACTGATCAAAAAAAATGTGCAGCAGCATGTGGTTGCTGCGCAGGCGCAACGGCGCTTCATAATAATTCAATCCTGCGAATGCCTTACTGAATGAACTGTCTCCTGCTCCCTTCCTGTCAATGAATAATATTTCACGCTTCGCATCGTAACCGATCACGAATGGCTTGCCGTTTCCTTCCGCGAGGTTAATGCCCGAGACGGTATTGGTGCCGGGTTGCCATTCCAGCACTAATTCGCACTGCTGGCTATGCACTGGCAATTTATTTTCTTCCCGGACCCTGATGTCATGAGCAGTAAAATCTTTTTCGCGCAGCGATTGCAGGGCTTCTGTGGGATGTTGCAACAAGATCCAGGCATTGCCTCTCCTGGTCAAAGCGAGCGTCCTGGGTAACCCCATCATGCTTTTCCAGGGAGTTGTTGGGATATCATTGGCATAGGTCCAGTTGTTCGCCCACCCGATCAATACAGGCGCATGGCTTTCCGGCAAATGATTGTAGGTAATGCCGGCATAAAAATCCGGACCATAGTCTGGCCGGTAAATGGTAGCAGTAGATTCGTTAATGAATTTGGTTCCATCGAATTCCCCGACAAAATATTGCATGGTGGTTTGTTGGGAATTGAATAGCACCCATTTCTTTTTATCGCCGGAACCTGCCATCGGAACCTGCAGCAGGCTGGGACATTCCCAGATGTCCTTTATATCGCCCGCAGGTCCAAATTCACTCAGCTTAGCCCAGTTGACCAGGTTTTTTGATGCGTAGAATTGAACGATGTGTTCATGCGGCTTCACGACGGCCATCACCCATTTTTTATGAGGCGCATACCAGAAAACGCAGGGGTCGCGAAAATCTTTTGTGTTAAGGTCAAGCACGGGATTATTCGGATATTTTGTAAAGGTTTTGCCTGAGTCAAGGCTGAATGCGAGCTGTTGCGTTTGCAGGTATTCGTCAGGTTTGGATGAGTCCGGAATCAGGTGCCCTGTATAGACCGCTACGATAGGGATGCCTTTGCCGGGAAGAAAAAAACCCGCGGTGTTGTTTTCATCCACGACAGCGGAACCCGAAAAAATCATGGTGCCATTGGCTTCGGTTATTGCCAGGGGCAGATTTTTCCAGTGAACAAGATCCTTGCTGCTGGCATGCCCCCAGCTCATATGTCCCCACCTGTTGCCAAAAGGGTTGTGTTGGTAAAAAAGATGATATACCCCATTGGCGTAGACCAGGCCATTGGGGTCGTTGCACCAGTTCCGGGCAGGCGTGAAATGAAACCGGGGGCGGTATTGTTCCGTGTAAGGCAGTCCCTGCGCAGAAGACAAGACCGCTGTAAAAAGCAGTATGACCAATATTAGGGTCTTATCAATCAGCATTTCGCTTTTACATTTAATATTTTATATTCTACATTTAAGTGAGCGCCGCGGCACCGAACACGCCTGCGCTATCGCCGAGCACGGGTTTAATAATGGACACCTGTACTCCGTTGTTAAAAATAAATTGCTTTAATGAAAGCAGACCCCGGGTGTAAAGCTCATCAATATTGCCGACGCCTCCACCAATCACGATCACATCCGGATCCAATAGATTGGTCACGACGGAAACGGCTTTGCCAAAAAAATGACAGAGGCGGTCAATCGTTTGTGTGGCCACCTCGTCCGTTCCCTCCTGGTGGCGGCTCACGATCTCTTTCAATCGGATTTTCTTTCCCCTAATGCCTTCGTAGTATCTTTCGAGGGCAGGACCGGATATCACTGTTTCAACGCAGCCCTTTTTTCCGCAGTAGCAAGGTCCACCGGATTCGTCGAGGAAATTATGGCCCCATTCGCCGGCGATTCCATGGCTGCCGGTCCATATTTTTCCGTCCATAACAATACCAGCACCAACGCCCGTGCCCATGATGATCCCAAATACCATTTTCGCTTGTGGCGCTTTTTGTTGCACCGCACCCCAGTGAGCTTCCGCCAGCGCGAAACAATTCGCATCGTTGGCTAGTAAGACGGGAACGTTCAATTTTTCTTCCAGGTCTTTTTTTAGGGGCATTCCGTTCAATGCGGTGCTGTTGCAATTCTTCATTGTCTGCAACAATGGATCGAGAACGCCCGGAGTACCGAAGCCAATCCGTTCCGGCGTTAAACCCGAGGATGCCTTCATCTGTTCAACGAGCTTACCGATCTGGCTTACAATATGATGATACCCCTGTAAAGCTTCTGTATCGATCCGGGTGCGGATAATCGGTTTAGGGTCACCGGTAGCAGGAAGGATGACTCCCTCGATCTTTGTGCCGCCAAGGTCGATGCCCCAGAGTGGAGTGTTCATGTGCTGGTGAATTAGGTACAGTAAAGGTAAGCGGAGGATGGAAATAAGAAATAAGGAATTAGAAATAAGGGATAAGAAAGTGGATGAGGATTTGGCGGGATATCCGCAGTTATACTTTTTTATTCCTTATTTCTAATTCCTTATTTCTTATTTCCACAGCTCTCGCCAAATCTTCCGGCGTGTCAATTTCAACACCCATATAATCCGTGAGGACCATTTTAAGGGGGATGCCATGTTCCAGATAGCGAAGGCACTCTATTTTTTCTGCGGATTCGAGCGGCGTTATGGGCCATTGCGTGAAATCCAGCAACGCCTGTTTTCGGAATGCGTATACGCCAATATGTTCGTAATAAGTTATCGGCAGATTTTTTGCCCGCGGGTAGGGGATTATGCTGCGGCTGAAAAAAAGGGAATTCATATTTTTGTCTACAGCCACCTTGACATAATTTGGATCTTCAATGAATTTCTCCTCTTTCAATACCTGCATCAGTGAGGCTACCTGTACTTTTTCCCCGTCGGCCCCCTCAAAAACATTCAACAATTTTTCCAGCGGCCTTTTTTGTACAAAGGGTTCATCACCTTGCACATTCACGATAATGTCCACATCGAGGTCTGCTGCAGCTTCTGCAATCCGGTCACTCCCGCTCTCATGTGTCCTGACGCTCATCTTCGCCCTGCCCTGATGCGAAGTAATTTCCTGGTAAATGATGTCACTATCTGTTACCACCAGCACGTCGTCAAAAAGCCCGGTCGCCACCGCGTTATCATAAGTATGGCGGATGATTGTTTTGTCCCCGAGCAGCTGCATCAGTTTTGCCGGGAAGCGCGAAGCGGCATACCGGGCTGGGATCATGGCCAGGATCTTCATGTACATTACTTTTTCCAAATGTAGTTTTTTAATGCGATCACTAGCCGGCTAAACCTTGACCTGATGCCGATTGCACCTTCAAACAGCATATCTTTTGTCATAAAATGATTTTTTTTTATATTTAGCTTGTCCTAACGACAGCCTGCCGGCATATCTTCACTTCCAAACCACTCATCATGCAAGCCAGCGAACTCCTCAGCACGTATTATGTTGATTCCAACACCTGGGATGAAATGTACAAGGATGCCGCTGTACGCGAACAATATAAAGGCGTAGTGGAGTTTATGCAGCAGTTGAATGTAGACGAATTGAACAAAAAGGAAGAAATGGCCAGGAGCCTCTTCATGAGCCAGGGAATCACTTTTACTGTATACAGCAGCGGAGAGGGCATTGAAAAAATATTTCCTTTCGACATTATTCCCCGCATCATCACGGCTCCCGAATGGGACTATATTGAAAAAGGGATCAAGCAGCGCCTGAAAGCACTGAATCTTTTCCTTAAAGATGTATACAATGATCAGTTCATTCTGAAAGACGGGATTGTTCCTGTCGAAATGGTCTACAGCTGCCCGCATTACCTGAGGGAGATGCATGGGTTCCCGGTACCACATGATATTTATGTTCACATTGCGGGCATCGATCTTATCAGGAACAGCGACGGTACCTTTTACATATTGGAGGACAATCTTCGTACACCCAGCGGCGTGAGTTATATGCTGGAGAACAGGGAGATTACTAAGCGCATTTTTCCTGACCTTTTGCCTAAAAGCAATGTGCGCACGGTGACAGAATATCCAAATATCCTTCATAAGAACCTGATGTCTCTCTCTCCCCGGCAAATTACACATCCAAATATCGTTGTCCTCACGCCCGGCATCTACAACTCTGCATATTTTGAGCATACTACCCTGGCCAGGTTGATGGGCGTGGAACTGGTGGAAGGAAGAGACCTCGTGGTTTCGAATCACCGCGTGTACATGAAGACTACAGCGGGCCTTCAGCAGGTTGATGTCATTTATCGCAGGGTAGATGACGAATTCCTGGACCCGGTGGTCTTCAATCCCGGCAGTATGCTCGGTGTGGCGGGTATCATGAGTGCTTACCGGAAAGGTAACGTGGCCATTGTAAATGCGATCGGCAATGGCGTGGCAGACGATAAAGCGATCTATACTTATGTACCCGCGATGATCAGATATTATTTAAACGAAGAACCCATTTTAAAAAATGTACCGACTTATCAGCTGGGTAATCTGGAAGAGAGGGAATATGTTTTTGGAAATATGAGCAAGATGGTGATCAAGAAAACAAACGAAAGTGGCGGATACGGCATGCTGATGGGCCATGTGGCCACTGAAGACGAGATGCTCCGGTACAAAAAAGAGATCGTGAAAGATCCGCGGCAATATATCGCCCAACCGATCATCAACCTTTCTTCATCACCCTGTTATATGAATGGAAAATTGCAACCCAGGAGAATAGATCTCCGTCCCTATGCCTTGTGTGGTCCTGATGGAATTCAAATTGTTCCCGGCGGATTGACGCGAGTCGCTTTACGCGAAGGATCCCTGGTCGTGAATTCATCGCAGGGTGGAGGAAGTAAGGATACCTGGGTTCTCGCGGGATGAGAATAAAAATTAAACCTGAACTGTACATGCTAAGCCGAGTTGCAGAAAGTTTGTTTTGGATGAGCCGCTATATCGAACGGACTGACGGTATATTAAGAATGTTGAAAATCAATTATGCGTCATCCCAGGACGACTTACATGAATTTTCATGGAAACCCGTGCTCAGGACCTTTACCTACCTGCAAGAAGAAGAAGCCAATGCCATCGCATATAGTTCCCGCGCTGTTTTGCAATTCATGGTAACCGACAAGGAAAACTCGAATTCGGTCGTGAACATTGTTACCCATGCAAGGGAGAATGCAAGGAGCGTCCAGGATCACATTACCAAAGAATTATGGCAATGCCTCAATGATTATTATCATATCGTTCGGGGTGAGCACCTGCCGCAATTGCTGGGAAGAGAAGACCCGGTGACCATTCTGGACACATTGATCAAACAGGGGCTGCTGTATTACGGAATAACGGATATTACCATGGCCAGGGGCGAAGGATATTCTTTTATCAACATCGGGAAATTTCTGGAAAGAAGCGTTCAGTCGGCAGACATCCTCGACATCAAATTCAGTGATGTTGATTATGATTTTGCCAAAACGGATACGACCTATTGGAAGTACCTGCTGCTCTCCATTTCCGGCTATGAATTGTACCTGAAAACGTATCGCAGCGGATTTGATGCCAGAAATGTTGTGGAACAGATCGTGCTGAACCAGGATTTTCCTCGGTCTGTGGAATATTCTATCAGCCAGCTCCATCGTTATTTTCAGCGCCTTGAAGCGGCCAAGAATGCAGACGGTTACCGGAAAATAGATTTCATGATTGGCAAGATCAGGAGCAGGGTGAAATATTCAACGGTGGAAACGATCATGAAACAGGGGTTGCATGCTTACCTCCGCGGGATCAAGGAAGATCTCTATGAAGTGGGCAATGCATTCGATCAATTTTATTTCGCCTATTCCTAACCGTAATCGGTTAGTTTTACCATACAATCATCCAACAAAAAAAAATAGTTCAATCTTCCTGATGCCCCGATTTACCATTCACCACGTTACGAAATACAATTACGATGCCCCTGTTAGAGATAGTGCTAACCAGATCGTTCTCTTTCCCATCAGGGATGAATACCAGAATGTCCTGAAACAGGAGCTGGTTATTACCGGCGACCCGGAGCTGGATATCTTCAAGGATTATTACGGGAATGAAGTCGGGTCTTTCATGAATGCAGAACCGCATTATGAGCTGCTGATTGATTCAAAGGTACAGGTCGAAACCAAATTCAAGGACTTGCCCCAGGACCTTGAACCAAAAGAAAAACAATGGGCTTTGCTGCAAACGATCAGATTTCAACTGCCCTATATTGATTTCCTCGATCTTGAACAGAATATGTCCTTGCAGGAGGTAAGGTCCGTTTCCAATATCGAAACCTTTAAAGACATCACACCCCTTGAAGCAGCGAAGAGATTGACGGACTATGTGTTCAACAATTTCCAATATATAAAAGGAATTACCGATGTGGAAACCACATTTGATGAGGCCTGGAAGTTAAAGGCTGGGGTTTGCCAGGATTTCGCGCATATCCTTCTGGTCATGCTCAGGATGGCTTCCATTCCCGCCAGGTATGTGAGCGGCTATATTTGTCCGAATAAAAAAGGAATGCGTGGAGAGGGCGCAACGCATGCCTGGGTGGAAGTCTATATCCCTTCTTATGGTTGGCTCGGTTTGGACCCGACCAATAACTGTTATGTGAATGATCTGCACGTGAGGCTTGCCGTTGGCAGAAATTTCAGCGATTGCTCACCCGTGCGCGGAACCTATAAAGGCATTTCGGATCATTCTTTGGAAGTTGGCGTGTCGGTTTCGTATGAAGATGGCCGAATCACCGAAGAAACGTCTGCCGTGCTTACGCCGCAGCCCGGGAAAAAAGATGGACAACAGAACTCTTATCAACGTTTCCTCGAAATGCAGCAACAGCAGCAACAATAATGTTATGGTCAGGGATTATTCCGCTCTACATCTTCCAGTAGTTCTATTGCGCGGTTCACCTGCGTTTCATACACCATGAGTTTCATCCCGCCAATGGCTGGGGCGAGCAGAGGATCAATGGTGGTGGTATATTCGTCCTGAAGATGGCAATTGATTCCTTCATCTTGCAACATACCCAATTGAATGTTGGCATGAATATAATTATCGAAGGATCGCAGGTTGATAAAATGCATATATGAATTTAATTCATTTTCTCCAATAGGCTTCTTTTCATCAGGTCAATTTTTGCATGGCTGTCCGCAATTGGCGGAACATTTCGGGTATCTCTTCTTTGCGACAGGTGCCGACGCTTAGCCTATACCAGGGAGAATTCCTGCTTGCTCCGAATATTGAAAATGGAACCACCGCCAGTTTTGCCTCATCCAGGATATAGGAAGTGACTTCGGTTTGGTTGACCAGGGTTTTTCCCTGGTTGGTCTTTTTCCCCGCAAGGTCAATTTTGATCGTAAGGTAGATGGCTGCCTGAGGAAAAATGGCATCCACCTGGAATCCTTCATTTTTTAGTTTGATGAACCCATCATAGATACTCCTCAGTCTTTCTTCGATTTCTTTTTTAAAATGCAGGAGGTATTCATCAATGTGATCTTTTTGCGGCAAGAAAGCAGCCGTTGCTTTCTGTTCTGCCATCGGGCTCCAGGCACCGATATGACTAAGTAGTGCATTCATCTTACTCATCACTGTTTCCGGGCCGAAAGCCCAGCCTACGCGAACTCCTGTTGCCGCGAAAACCTTGCTGATGGCGTCGATGTATACCGTGTATTCCTTCATGGCAGGCCGCAGCGAAACCGGATCGTAATGGCAGATGCTTCCGTAGGTCAGGTGCCAATACATTTGATCATACATCAGGTACAGTTTTTTATCGCCTGGACCACGGCCTGCGTTTTCTTCCAGGATCATGTCACAGATCGATTCGAGGTCTTTTTTACTGATCGTTGTGCCCGTAGGGTTTTGTGGCGAACAGAGGCAGATCAGTGTGGCTCCTTTAACATGTGGTCGCATATCATCGGCTGTCGGCATGAAATCATGGTCAGCACTTGTCTCAATCAATACATGTTCTCCTTGCACAAAATGCGTATAGTGGTTGTTGTTCCAGGAAGGCACGGCATAGATTACCTTATCCCCCTTGTCTGCAATGGCCCTGAACAAAGAGTAGATCAGGGGCCTTCCTCCACTCGCGACCAAAATTTCTGCCGGGGAATAATCTAAACCTTCTCTTTCTTTTAGGAAGGCTGAAATGGACTGGCGCAAATCAAGGTTCCCTTCTGCGGCGGGGTAATTGGTGAAATGGTTTCGATAGGCTTGTACGATACCCTCCTCCAGTTGCCGCGGTATAGGGAATAGTTGCGGATCAAAATCACCCACTGTAAAATTGTAGATCTTTTCTCCTTTGCGGATCTTTTCTCGAATGTCCCCGCCAAGTTTTACGATTTCAGAACCAATCAAGGTGTTCGATAAATCAGATAGTTTCATGTTTAGTTGCTTTTGGGCGAGTGGTAAATGGCGAGTGGCAAGTAAAAGACCACTGGTTACTCGTCATTCACCACTCGCTTATTTCACCAGTTTCAATTCACTGACAATATTCCCCGCTCCTCCCACCTTCTCGATGCACCACAATGCGTACCGGATGTCCACACAAATGCTGCGACTAAATGCAGGATCATACCCATATTGATAGACGAGTGCTTCATGATTGGCGTCAGAGGCCAATCCGATCAACTCGCCATTCGTATTCAGCACAGGTGAACCTGCATTGCCGGCGGCAAAATCATTGTTGGTAATAAAATTTACAACGAGGTCGTTTTTTTGCTTGTCGGCATATAGTCCAAAATCTTTTTTCCCCGCCAGGTCAAGAAAGGCCGTGGGCAATTCGGAGCCATCATTTCCAGGTTGGTACTTTTCCAATAAACCCTTTATCGTACAAGTGTAATCGTAATGAATGGAGGGACCGGGATTGTAGGATCTTATGCTGCCAAAGCTAAGCCGCATGGAGTTGTCTGCATCCGGATAGTGCTGTTTTTTAGGTTCCATCTTCAGGATACCTTTGAGGTATATTCTTCCGAATTCGTTGTCTCCGTTAAGGAACTGCTGGTAGTACACCGCATATTTCGACTGCCAGTTGGTTAAGAAAGCACTTGCGTGCCTGAAAGCCGGATCGGCCTGAAGCACCGTGGCGTCAGGGTTGCTGATGAAAATATTCCATTTGGCGTCATCAAAAATCATGGTATTGGCAAATACGGCTGCAGCATATTTTGAATAACTGTTTTCGTCCCTGACATCTCCAAAACTTCCTTTGAGGCTTTCATAAAAACCAATAGGATGCTGATTCTTGTCGACATCCTTGAAAAACATCATGGTGCCGGCAGCAAAGATTTTCCTGTCGGAAGCTTTGTTTTCGGCCTTCAGGAAATTTTGCCGGGCAATATTGGCAGCCTGCAATATTTTCGCGAGGTCGCCGCCTTTTTGTTTTACCAGCGCAATTTCCACCTGTTGAAGGCTGGCTGCAAACGCGATCAGTGGCGATCCCAGTATGCCTTCGTTGATGTATATGCGATGTTTGGCGTAGGGCCTCCAGAAAGCATAGAGTTTCACCCAGTCCCTGAACATATTTACATACTCCTGATCGGGCTGGGCCCATTGTTGAAATGTTTCTTCATATTTTTTCCTGCTGTCCAACAGGTTTGATTTAACCAGTCCCCTCAGCTCCGCATCATAAAAGATCCACCGGCGCTGAACAGCCGAATAGGCGCTGGCCAGTTGGGATTGGAGTGAAGGATCTTTTTTCATTTCTTCCAATATAAGTTCCTTTCTCAGGGCCAGTAGTTTGATGTATAGCGGATCGGTTGATTCGATGCTCTCCCTGATGCCCAGGGATGACTCGTACCGGTCGCTGTTTTCGGGATATCCGGTAAGCAGCGAATGGTCGCCCTCCTTGTACCCCTTAAGCGAAATGGGGAAGAAATATTTTGACCTGAGCGGAATGTTGCCGGCATTATACGCCCCGGGATTTCCATCCCTGCCTGTATAGACCCTGAATAGGGAAAAATCGCCAGCATATCGCGGCCACTGCCAATGATCCGGCTCCGCACCGAATGTCCCGATGACTGCTGCAGGCATGCCTGCCAGGCGAATGTCCTGGTATCGCTGGTACACGAATACCAGGAACTGGTTTCCTTTAAATAATGCGCTGACCCTGGCCAGCACGGAACCGCGTTCATCCGCATACCTTTTGCTGATGGCATTTGATGCACGCTGAAATCGGGCCATGCGTTCAGCGCCGTTCAATCCTTTGAGTGAGTCTTCCATTTCCGCGCTAACGTCCTCGATCTTTACCAGGAAATCTGCGAATAGCTCGCTGCACAGGATCTCTTCCGGTTTGCTATGGGCATAAAAACCATCTGGCAAATAATTCCGGGCGCCGGATCCCGAAGCAAGGGCGTCATATCCGCAGCGATGACTGGTGAAAAGAAGGCCTTCACTGCTGACTATCGCGCCCGTATACCTGCCCCCAATAGATACTACTGCATCCTTGATGGATATTTTATTGATGCTGAACAACTGCTCTTTCGTCAGTCTGAGCCCTTTTTTTGCCATGTCTGCATACAGCTGTTCACCCAGTAGAAAGGAAAGCCACAAACCTTCGTCGGCCATGCAGCGCAAACCCAACAGCAACAACAGGAGGAATGGCCATGCCTTTTTCATAGTAACTTATTTGAGGGCAAACCTACTGATAAATGCGGAGTGGTATGTCAAAAATTGCAGGAGCGGGAGGATATAAAAAAACTGTTCCGGCGGGTTAACAGCCGGAACAGCGAGTGTAAGCCTATAGGATAGGTTGTAGTATAAATTCAACAGGACGACTGATGCAATTATATTTTTGTAACAACTACATCTTCAACATAACGTGTGTTGATCTCGAAAGTCTGCTTCAATTCAATTTCCTTTAGATTCCGGATAATAAAAGTTAATTTATGTTTATCCATTTTGGGTAATTTGAATCTCTTGTCAAACTTCTGATCCGAATATGCACTCTGGAACAATTGCGTTCCGTCTTCATCCAAAACAGTGACAAAAAATTTGCTGCTGCTGGGATTGGTATAAGATACATTAAACAAGACTGCATCTTCGGAATTGCCGACGTATTTTACTTCTGCATTTTTCTCCGTCGAACTGGTAAATTTAGTCTGCGCGTTGGCAGACAATGCTCCTGTGAACAATACTACACCTAAGGTAAGCTTACTGATTGCGGACATCATTGGCCTTTTCATAACGAGTGGTTTTAAGTGACAAAATAAAAAAGTTAAATGGAGGCAATCGATGCAGCATGCAATCGGAGGGCGAACAATCGTGTAAATGGAAGCAAGATCAAGAAGAAGAAATCAGATATTGTATTACAGATTTTTTAAAGTAGCCGGTAATCTGTCGTTGATTCTTCGGATAGATATTGCAAATATACGACTTTTTTTTCTTAATCATGCCTTCCAATATTACGCAAACGTTAAAAAGGTCATATAAGATTTTTACTCATGTATAACACAGGCTAAAATGAAATTATTGCGGAATATCTTTTATGCCTTTGCCTGTTCTTCATTGAGCACGCCCCAGAGCAGGTCCTTTAACTCTTTCATACCCTGTTCAGTTACTGAGGATATAAACACATGTGGAACATCTACGGGCAGCTCCTGCGCAATGGCCTGTTTTAATTCTTCATCCAGCAAATCGCTCTTACTAACGGCCAGGACGAAGCGCTTATGCAATAATTCGGGATTGTATTTTTCCAGTTCGTTAATAAGGACATTAAATTCTTTTTTATGATCGGGGCTATCAGCAGGAATCAAAAAAAGCAATGCGGCGTTGCGTTCAATATGCCGGAGAAACCGGTGCCCCAACCCTTTCCCTTCAGCAGCGCCTTCAATAATGCCGGGCAAATCGGCGATACAGAAACTTTTCCCGCCACGGTATTCCACCATACCCAACTGTGGCGTTAAGGTTGTAAAAGCATAGTCGGCGATTTTGGGTCTGGCAGCAGTCAACACCGACAGCAGTGTGGATTTGCCGGCATTCGGAAAGCCCACCAGGCCAACGTCGGCAAGCACCTTCAGTTCCAGCACCTTCCATCCTTCGTGACCTGGCTCACCAGGCTGCGCGTGTTCAGGGGCTTGGTTGGTAGGTGTTGCAAATTGTGCGTTGCCCAGGCCTCCGCGACCTCCGCTCACCCAGATAAACTCCTGACCGTCCTCGAGGATTTCGACCTCTTTGGTATCGGTTTCTTCATCCCGGGCAATGGTGCCCAGCGGGACCTCAATAACAATATCTTTTCCAAAGCGGCCCGTGCAATTGTTTCCGCTGCCCGCTTCTCCGTCTTCAGCCAATACATTCTTGTAATACCGTAGGTGAAGCAGAGTCCAAAGATTCTTGTTACCCCGCAGAATAATATGGCCGCCCCGGCCTCCGTCACCACCGTCCGGGCCTGCCATGGCATTGAATTTGGTGCGCATAAAATGCCTGCTGCCCGCTCCCCCGTGCCCACTCTTGCAAAATACCCTGATCTGGTCTACAAAGTTTGATTTCTCCACGATTACTCCTTGAAATGCAAATATAGGCTATGTTGAGTCGGGGGTTGGGGAGACTAGATGAACACTTTCGTTCCCGTAGTAAAGCTCTCACGAAATTCCTTGGGGGTGCAGCCTTTTTTCTTTTTAAAGATCCGGTTGAAGTTTGAAATGTTGTTGAAACCGCAATTGTACGATATTTCAGAAATGGAATGGGTTGTGTCGATCAGTTTCTTGGAAGCATGTCCGAGCCTGATTTCATTGAGGGTATCAATAAAAGTATTGCCTGTTCTTTTTTTGATGAAGCGGCTGAAAGAGACTTCAGTCATATTGACCAGTCTGGCTACCTCACAAAGTGAAACAGACCTGTCGAAATTTGAATTCATGAATTGAAAAGCTTTCTCGATCCTCCTGCTGTTGGAGCTGAATTGTTCGTTGCTAAAACTTGCATTGGAAAGGGTGCGCATGTTGCGGGAAATCGAAAGGTCATGCAGGATGGACATGAGTTCCAAAACAGAATCAAAACCGTTCTTTTCATTGAGTGCCAAGAGTCTGGGCATCAGGCCTTCGATCGTTTCCCTCGGAAAAGCGATGCCGCGATGGGCTCGCTCAAACATGACCCGGATGAAATTGAGTTGGTTCCTGCAAAGGAGCTTTTCATCGAAGAGATCCTTATGCCATTGAATGGTAATTTCACGTATTTCCTCCGTTTTGCAATGGTGGGTAAACCAGGAATGATAGAGATTGGGTCCAAGTAAAACCATCTCCACGTCTTCAATGACCTCGATACTATCTCCCACAATTCTCTTGGCGCCCTTTGCATTCATGATAAAGTTTAACTCAAATTCGTCATGATAATGCAGGGGAAAGGAAAATTCCTTTTTGACCCTGGAAAAAATAGTAAAGCAATCGTTTTGGGTTAGCGGGGTGATTTCCCGCATGATATCCTTATTCATAACGGTAACGAGATATAAGACATTACTCTTAGCAAGATTGCTGCATTGCGCAGAGAAAGATAAAAAAATATTAGGCCATAATTATAATAGTATTTATTCAAATATCCTATCATTCAGAATATTACGCATGGTCGATTCCAAACTGGAAAAATTGTAGATAAATTAAAATTATTAAGAGGTAAAAAAGTATTACATAAAATTGACATCCCGAACTTATATTTGATTTAATATTAATATGGTCTGTGTCGATCTTCCAGCACCCTGGCGAACGCTTTATTTTGTCAATCAAGCTCCATATGATACCTCAATATCATCTTGCAATTGTCTTGTTTGTATTAGTTTCTGTGCCTGAGGTCAAGGCCCAAAACGACCTGCCAACAGATAAGAATGCTAGCGGGGAAACCGTTCGTCTTTATCAAAATCTAAAAAAAATTGCGACCAGGGGATTTATGTTTGGTCATCAGGATGACCTCGCTTATGGGGTTGGCTGGAAATATATTCCAGGCAAAAGTGATGTCATGGAAGTTACGGGCGATTATCCTGCGATATATGGCTGGGAACTGGGGCGCATTGAATTGGATCACGAGGTGAATCTGGATAGCGTTCCTTTTGAGAAGATGAGGGGCTTTATCAGGAAAGCATATGATCTCGGCGGAGTGATCACGATCAGTTGGCATTTGAACAACCCCCTTACCGGAAAAACTGCCTGGGATCCCGCGCCCGGAACAGTAGCCTCGATCTTGCCCGGAGGACCGAAACATGATCTTTATATGGCCTGGCTCGATAAAATAGCCTCATTCATACTGAGTCTGAAGGGTTCGCGGGAAGAATATATCCCGGTCATTTTCAGGCCATTTCACGAACTGAATGGAAGCTGGTTCTGGTGGGGTGGTAAAAATTGCACGCCCGACGAAATTAAAAAACTTTACCAGTTTACCGTTGCCTACCTCCGTGACAGGAAAAATGTTCATAACCTGATTTATGCTTACAATACCGACCGCTTTAGCGACCAGGACGCTTACCTCGAAAGATATCCCGGCGATGAATGGGTGGATATAATCGGGTTTGATATTTACCAGGGGAATAATATTGCAAAGAACGAATTGTTTGTGCGGGAGCTGGATAAATGCCTTGGCATACTGGAAAACATCGCATCGACAAGAAATAAGGTTCCGGCGTTAACAGAATTTGGGTACAATGGGTTGCCCGACAGCAGCTGGTGGACCAACGTTTTGCTGAAAGCAATCGGCACACACAGGATTTCCTATGTACTGGCATGGAGGAATGCCGGAAGAGCATCCGGTTCCCGGTATGAATTTTATGTTCCTTACAAAGGTCAGGGCTCGGCCAATGATTTCGTGCAATTTTACCACGCAGATCAAACCCTCTTCCAAAAAGATGTCAGCAGGTTAAAATTGTATCAGTAGCATAGAATATCCATTTACATTCTACATTTTAAAGATGATGCATCCTGATGAATATAGAAGCGATCTGCAAAGGGAACTCAATGAGATTCTCGGCTACTGGCTGCGTTACAGTCCGGACCCGGTCAATGGCGGCTTTTATGGTAAGATTGACAACGATAACCAAGTCTATATCGATGCGCCGAGAGGGATTGTCTTGTATAGCCGCATCTTGTGGACCTTCGCCGCAGCTTTCAATCACTCCAATAAACCGGTATATCTGGCGATGGCTGAAAAGGCATATATGTATATTGTTGACCATTTTGCTGACAAAGAATATGGAGGGTTTTACTGGAGTGTCGATCAAAAAGGCCAGGTGCACGATGATAGGAAACAGATCTATGGGTTGGCATTCTGTGTGTATGGACTAAGCGAATTCTACAAAGCATCGAAGAAGCAGCCTGTGTTGGACGCTGCCATCCTGCTATACCGCCAGGTTGAACAACATGCTTTCGATGGAAAAAGAAAGGGCTATCACGAGGCTTTCAAAAGGGAATGGAAACCAATAGACGATATCGGGCTTAATCCAAAGTATGCCCATGCGGAAAAGACAATGAACACTCATTTGCACCTGCTGGAAGCCTACACCTGCCTTTATACTGTGTGGAGAAATGCCGGGTTAAGAGGTCAGATTGAAAACCTGCTCGAAGTTTTCGCGCATCATATCGTAGATGACGACACGACGCATTTGAATTTATTTTTTGATCAGGACTGGAACGTAAAATCAAACCTGGTTTCTTTCGGACATGATATTGAAGCCGCCTGGTTATTGCAACAGGCAGCGGAAACGATCCGTCACCCGGGTTGGATCATGACGATGAAATCCCTGGCCGTAAAAATAGCCGATGCGGCAGCAGAAGGCCTGGATGCAGACGGTGGAATGAAACATGAATTGGAAGACGGCAAATGGGCGAATGACAAACATTGGTGGCCGCAGGCAGAAGCCATGGTTGGATTTTATAATGCCTACCAGGTAAGTGGGGACGAGAGGTGGCTCAAAAAATCAATCAGGAGCTGGCAGTTTGTCAACCAGTGCATTAAAGATTCCGAACATGGCGAGTGGTTCTGGGGCGTTCATGCCGATCATTCCATCATGGAGGGCGAAGATAAGGCAGGCTTTTGGAAATGTCCATACCACAATGGCAGGGCCTGCCTGGAATTGATCCGGCGCATTGCACCAGAGTTTGCCTTGCGGGGCCAGCTTTGAAGTATCTTTAGTAAGTTAGAAATATTATTTAAAATAAATGTATATGAAATTATTACGTTTTGTTTTCCTCATTTTGCTGTTCATAACGGCGACGTCTATGTTAAATCAAAAAGCCACCCGGGTAATTTTCTTCGGAGATTCGATTACCCAGGCCGGAGTAAAACCCGGCGGGTTTATTGCGCTGATGGGCGAGGCACTAAAACAAAAGGGATTGGCTGACCAGTATGAACTCATCGGTGCAGGTATTGGCGGAAATAAGATCTACGATCTTTACCTGCGTATGGAGGATGACGTGCTGGCGAAACATCCGGACCTGGT
>DATHGW010000479.1:0-2428 GCA_035317445.1 Puia sp. | reverse complement strand
TTCCTGGACGGTTTTGTGGCGAGGTTGTTTAACTCGAGTTCCGCCATGGGCAGGGAGCTGGATTCATTGGCGGACCTGGTGAGTTTTGGCGTGGCCCCCGGCATGATCATTTACCAGTTCCTGCGACTGAGCTTTATGAGGGAAGAGAATGGTATAGAGATCTCTTTGCTTTGGCTCTTGCCTGCCCTGCTTATTCCCTGCGCCGCCGCGTTCCGCCTGGCCAGGTTCAACCTCGATCAGTCACAGGCCTATGGCTTTAAAGGTATTCCCACCCCGGCCGTTGGCGGGTTGATCGCTTCATTTCCGCTGATCTACTGGACTTCGCATAATGATGCCCTGGTTTCCTTCATGCTTAATAAATGGGTGTTATATGCAGCAATAGGCCTGCTATCCTATGGCATGGTGAGCAAGATGCCTTTAATGGCTTTTAAGTTTAAAGACTTCAGTGTTAAGCACAATTGGCCAAAATACCTGCTGTTCGCCATTGCCCTGCTGGCGGCAATCATGTTGAAATGGCTCGCCGTTCCTGTAATTTTCATTTTTTACATTATCCTATCTTTGGCCTTTAAAAATAAGACAGTATGACCTTCTCCGTCCAGGTAAAAGTAATGCCACTAAAAGAATTATTGGATCCTCAAGGTAAAGCCGTCATGGGTGGGCTACAGAACCTGGGACTGAATACCGTGAGCGATGTGAGGATCGGGAAGAATATAACCCTTCAGGTAGAAGCCGGTTCTCCGGAGCAGGCAAAAACGATCGCCGAAGAAGCCAGCCGGAAATTGCTTGCAAATCCGGTTATGGAATACTTTGAGATTTCCGTAAATTAAAACTCATAGTAAATGTGCAAATGTGCGAATATGCGGATGTGCGAATTCATGTAATTGGCATGTTTTCATTCAAAAGAATCCGCACATCTTCACATCCGCACATTCGCATATCATGCTTTATATCATTCCCTCTCCCATCGGCAATTTGCAGGATATTACTTTCAGGGCCCTGGAAATTCTGAAGAAGGTCGATTTGATCTTAGCCGAAGATACGCGGACATCACTCAAATTGCTGAATCATTACCAGGTCGTAAAGCCCCTTTCGCCCTACCATCAGCATAATGAACACAAGGTTTTGCATCACCTGGCCGATCAGCTGCTCCAGGGAAAGACCATGGCCCTGCTAACGGATGCAGGTACGCCGGGTATTTCGGACCCGGCATTTTTACTTGTTCGGGAATGCATCAGGATCGGCGTCAAGGTGGAATGTCTGCCCGGCCCCACGGCCTTCGTTCCCGCGTTGGTCAACAGCGGGCTGCCCATTAACCGCTTCATTTTCGAAGGATTTATACCGCAAAAAAAAGGCAGGCAATCATTACTGAAAAAACTCGCGGAGGAAGACCGCAGCATGGTTTTCTACGAATCGCCCATGCGCCTGGTAAAAACCCTAGAAGACTTTATGCAATATTTTGGGGCTGGCCGGCTGTGTTCCGTGAGCAGGGAATTGACCAAGATCTACGAAGAAACCAAACGCGGAACCCTGGAAGAAGTCATGAATTATTTTAAAGAAAAAGGTGTGAAAGGCGAGATCGTGCTAGTCGTACAGGGAAAGACAAATGGAAAGAACTCCGGGACAAATGACCAGCCGGAATAGGCAGCGGACATTTTTATTGTAAACATGTCATCTATTTGAAGATATTTGCAGCTCAATTTTAATCGACGTTATGAAGTATTTTTTCTGTTCCGTGATTTGGATCCTGGTTTCTGCGACAGGCATATCGCAACCGGACAGGTGGCAACAAAAGGCGAAGTATTTCATGGACATCAACATGAATGTGACCAACAACCGTTTTACCGGAAAGCAAAAGCTGGAATACAGCAACAATTCTCCCGATACTTTATACAGGGTTTTTTATCATTTGTACTGGAATGCTTTCCAGCCAAACAGCATGATGGATACCCGTAGTCGTGAGCTCGGCAAGATCAGTCACGGAAAAACGCGCGATGGCCGTGACCAGTTGGATTGGGATCCCCGGGTAAAGGATCGTATCCAAAACCTGGGCCCGGAAGAGATCGGGTATCAAAAGATCCTTTCGCTGAAGATGAACGGTATCGCCCAGTCATACAAAATAGAGGAAACCATCCTGATGGTAAAACTGAGTAAGCCCATTCCGCCCAGGACAACCGTTGTGTTCGATATGGATTTTGAATCACAAGTCCCCCTGCAAATACGCCGCAGCGGAAGAGATAATCCTCAAACCGGGGTGCGTTATTCCATGAGCCAATGGTATCCGAAGATCTGCGAATACGATTATGAGGGCTGGCACCCGACGCCCTACGTTGCGCGCGAATTCTATGGAGTCTGGGGTGATTTTGATGTGAAAATTTCAATTGATAGATCTTATATCCTGGGAGGTACCGGCTATCTGCTGAACGCTGCG
>DATHGW010000478.1:0-2915 GCA_035317445.1 Puia sp. | reverse complement strand
AGAAAAAAGATGCTCCGGGTATTGGTTCCCGGGAAACCCGATGGTCAGCCTGTATACACTGTCTTTTAAACGGGAAATAATCAGATGCCCTGCATTGGAAGAAGGATAGGTTTTTCCGTCGAGCCGGGCATAAAAGGGTTGGTCATTATCTGCATCAATCAAAATCAGGCAATCCTGCTGCGCATAGCTTTTGCAAACCATTAAGAATAAAATTACCACAAAACCAGTCTTTGCCATCTTAAGTTTACGGTGATTCGTGTAACAAATCTAATTAATTGCTCCGTCCATTTGACCTTTTATACAATTTTTATCATTCATACATACCCCACATATATCTTTACAAATCATAAAAAACAAATATGAAAAGAATACCATTGCTGTTGCTGGGCATGCTGATCCATTTCGCTATCCGGGCCCAGGACACTGCCGGAACACCCGATGAAGGCCTGAATAAAATTTACCGTGCCACCGCTACAAAGATCAATGACCTTGTTCACACAAAACTCGATGCCAGGTTCGACTACGACAAAACCTATATGTACGGCAAGGTTTGGATAACGCTCAAACCGCATTTTTATTCCACCGATTCGCTTTCTCTTGATGCCAAGGGAATGGATATACGCAAGGTTGCGTTGGTACAGGGTTCCGGCTTGTCGCCACTGCAATACAAATATGATGGCATGATACTCAGGATCCAGCTGAATAAGAGCTACCGGGGAGGCGAGAATTATACCGTATTCATAGATTACACATCAAAACCTAACGAATTAAAAGTGGCCGGCAGCGCAGCCATCGTCGACGCAAAAGGCCTGTATTTCATCAACCCGCATGGTCAGGACAAGAACAAGCCTACGCAAATATGGACGCAGGGGGAAACTGAGGGGACTTCTGTCTGGTGCCCGACAATTGACAAACCGAATCAAAAGTCCACCGAGGAGATCAGCATGACGGTTCCTTCAAAATACGTTAGCCTCTCGAATGGCAAATTGACTTCACAGAAAAAAAATGCTGACGGCACGCGTACGGATACCTGGATCATGGACCTGCCGAATGCCCCTTATTTGTTTTTCATGGGCATCGGGCCCTATTCGATCGTTAAGGATTCGTACAAAGGCAAAGAAGTGAGTTACTATGTTGAAAAAGAATATGAGCCGGTGGCCAGAAGAATTTTCGGAAACACACCTGAAATGATGGGATTCTATTCCCGCATCCTTGGCGTTGAATATCCCTGGGTGAAATATGCACAAATGACCGCGCGCAACTATGTGAGCGGTGCAATGGAGAATACCACGGCTACGCTGCATACGGATGCCCTGCAACAGGATGCCCGCCAGCTCGTGGATGGCAATGCCTATGAAGATTATATTGCGCATGAATTATTTCACCAATGGTTTGGCGACCTTGTGACCACCGAAAGCTGGAGCAATCTCTCCCTCAACGAATCTTTTGCTGACTTCAGTGAAACCATTTGGTCTGAATACAAATATGGTAAAGATGCCGGCGACGCAGTTAACTTTAAAGGAATCGGGAAATATCTGGCGGATGAAAGCAATCCATCCAAGGACCTGATCAGGTTCCAATACAATGATAAAGAAGACGTGTTCGACATGGTCACTTATGCCAAGGGAGGCCGCATCCTGAATATGCTGAAAAACTATTTAGGAGACAGCGCCTTTTATAAATCCCTGAACCTCTATCTAAACACTTATAAATTCAAGTCGGCCGAAGCGCAGGAACTGCGCCTGGCTTTCGAAGAAGTGACGGGACAGGATCTCAACTGGTACTGGAACCAGTGGTATTATGGAAGCGGTCACCCCATCCTCAACATCAATTATGTGTATGACGAAACAGCGAAAACAGTTAAGGTCATCATCAAACAAACCCAGGAAGGCAATAAAGTATTCACCCTTCCTTTCGCCATTGATGTATATAGCGGCACACAAAAAGAACGTCACAAAGTTTGGATGAAAGATAAGACCGATAGTTTTACTTTTTCATATAACCGCAAGCCCGACCTGGTGAATGTGGATGGAGACAAGATCCTGCTCTGCCAAAAAAAAGATGATAAGACCCTGGAGAATTTCATCTATCAATATAAGTACGCCGGCCTCTACCTGGACCGCCGGGAAGCCATTGACTACTGCGCTAAACACGAAAATGATCCAAAGGCCGTTGAATTGCTGAAGCTGGCATTGCATGATAAATATTTCGAACTCAGGAATTATACGCTCAGCAAGCTGAAAATGGCCATGGATAATGTAAAAAAAGAATTTGAACCCCTGATCCTGGATCTCGCCAAAAACGATCCCAAACCTACTGTCAGAGGCAACGCACTCGGCTTGCTGGCCTCTTATAACAAACCTGAATACAAGGAACTGTTCACCCGGTATCTCAACGATTCTTCTTATACAATTGCCGGCAATGCACTGGCAGGGTTGGTTAAGTCTGATCCCGAAGGCAGTTATGCAATCGCAAAAAAAATGATCCAGGAACCAGCCAGGGGAGACCTGATGAATGTGTTGGCTGCGATCATGATCAAGAACCATGACGAAGCTTCTTTCAATACCGTGAACAATTATTTCGGGGACCTGGCCCTCGGCCAGTCGAAGTTCGAGATGATCAAACCGATGTGCGATTATATTTCAACGATCAACGATACAGAGAAAGTAAAAGCTGGTATTGACAAGATCATCGAATTCCGTGATGCCCTCCCGGAACAATATGGGATTGCCCCCGTGATCAATGGTCTTATGAAACAAATCATATCCAAAAAGGAAAAGGCAAAACCCACTGCCAGCGAATCCGAAAAAGCGAGCCTGCAGACGCAGATTGATTATATTCAATCGAAGATCGGTTCGGAGAAGAAAGGGTTTTGATGTTTTTAGTTGATTGGTTGATAAGTTGATTGGTTGATA
>DATHGW010000477.1:0-14044 GCA_035317445.1 Puia sp. | reverse complement strand
GAAATCTAAACCCTTCCTGTCTTTGTTCTTAATTGCCAGTTTTGCTCTGACAGTAATATCTTTCATTGGTTTGAATCGCAAGGGCCGTGATGAGCCCTGGAATGCAACGCAGTTGCTCGCACCGGCAGATTTAGCTCAAGTCATTAATGATCCCAAAGCAAAACAGCCCATCCTTTTCAGCATTGGTCCCGGCGCCTTGGTCAAGGGTTCAATCGACTTGGACCTGCTAAGGAAAAAGAAAATTTAGATAAGTTTAGGAAGCAACTCAGCAAATTACCTAAAGATGCAAATATTGTTATTTATTGTGGTTGTTGCCCGTTTGAACATTGCCCCAATATTCGGCCGGCTTTCATGTTACTAAACGAAATGAAATTCACCAATCATAAATTGCTGAATATTGAGCACAATATAAAAATCGATTGGGTAAATAAAGGGTATCCTGTAACACAATAGGTGCTCGAATGCGTTGAACTATTTCGGTTTATTCATCTGGGGCAATGGCTTCTGGTCTTTTTTATTGAACAAATAATTTCCTATGACCAGGTAATCCATCCCTGTTCGCATAAATCCTAAAAAAGCATCTTCGGGACTACAAACGATGGGCTCTCCCCTCACATTAAACGAAGTATTGATTAGCATGCCATGACCGGTCATTTTTTTAAACTCATTCAGCAATCCCCAGAATTTCGGATTGCTTTCCCGGGAAACAGTTTGTATTCTGGCTGAAAAGTCCACATGAGTAATGGCAGGGAAATCGGAAATGATGTGATCCAGGCGCTCCATGATATCCAGTTCACCGTAGTCCGCAGGCTTTTTTTTTCTGAATTCTTCCCGGAGCTGAGCTACGAAAAGCATATAAGGCGATGCTATGCCCGGAGTAAAATAACGATGGGCGTCCTCTGAGAGCACGGCCGGCGCAAAAGGCCTGAATCCCTCCCGAAACTTGATCTTTACATTGATCATCTTTTGCATTCCGGGATTTCTGGGATCTCCAAGAATGCTTCTGTTTCCCAATGCGCGGGGGCCAAATTCCATTCTATCCTGAAACCAGCCAATGACATGTCCGTCGGCGATCTCCCTGCTGACAATGGATATCAAATCATCGAAGTGTTGAAAATGCAGGTGGTTTGCCTCATATTTTCTCAAAAGACTTAAGACGTGTTGATCGGCATATTGAGGCCCCAAATAAGATCCACCCATTTTGTCAGAACCTGGGATCTCTTTTTTCTCCTGCTTAAACCAGATATGAAAAGCTGCAAGAGCCGCGCCCAACGCTCCGCCTGCATCACCAGCTGCAGGTTGCACCCAGATCTGCTCAAATATTCCCGCATTCAATATCTTACTGTTGGCCGTGCAGTTTAAAGCAACTCCGCCGGCCATCACTAAATTTTTACTTTGAGTCACAGACCGGGCAGTGCGCGCCAATGCGACAACAATGGATTCTGTAATGTCCTGCACAGCCATCGCAAGATCCATATGTTTTTGCGTGATCTCCGACTCAGGCATTCTTCTGGGCAAACCTAGCAACGATGCAAATTTTTTATCATTGGTCATTCTTAATTTAGTCGCAAAGTCAAAATAGGCCATATTCAGTATAATGGATCCATCCTCCCTGATATCGACCAGTTCCGCCAGGATCTTTTCTTTGAATTCACTGGTTTGATGTGATGCTGCATGTCCGTAAGGAGCCAGCCCCATCAACTTATATTCTCCGCTGTTTACCCTGAACCCCAGATAATAGGTAAAGGCCGAATAGAAAAGCCCAACCGAATGCGGAAACCGCAGCTCCTTGAGCATTTTGATCTGGTTAGCATTCCCTTCACCAATACTGGCTGTAGCCCATTCCCCAACAGCATCAATGGTCAATATTGCTGCATTTTGAAAGGGGGAAGAATAATAGGCACTGGCTGCATGGGATAAATGGTGCTCGGGAAACAGAATGGGGAGCTTTTTTTTGCCCGGCTGTTCAAACTTCGTTCGTAAAAGTTTCCTGATATAAATCTTTTCTTTAATCCATACCGGCACGGAAGAAACAAAATGCAATAAACCCTGAGGTGCAAACGAATGATAGGTTTCCAGCAATCGTTCAAATTTTAACAGGGGTTTGTCGTAAAATGCAATGGCAGTAAGTTCTTCTCTTTTTATACCGCCTTCCTCCAAAACATACCGGATCGCATTTTCCGGAAAGGAGGCATCATGTTTTTTTCTGGTAAACCGTTCTTCCTGGGCAGCTGCCACGATATCACCATTCACAATTAAAGCTGCGGCGCTATCATGATAAAAAGCCGAAATGCCTAAAATAACTTCTGCCATTCTATACTAAAATAAAGTATAAATTAATGGAGCGAGGGCCGAAACACTTGTGGCCATGATAAGAACAGCCAATGCTAACAGGACGACAATCAGCGGAAGCAACCAAAACTTCTTTCTGGTTCTGAGAAAATGCAATAATTCTTTTAAAAACTCCATAATATAAAATAATTGTAAGGCCTTAAAATGTATTCAACAGATCAGCGTCATCAAAAACATGATCCCGGTCCATCAGGACAGACTTTCTACTCTTTTTGAACTGCTTCAGCTGTAAATGATCGTATCCGGTTATTTTTCGAACCAGCCCAATGGGAATAACCAGGATTAGAAATATGATGCCCAGCAGTATTCGGGAGCCGATCGTTCCCAAAATCCTCGAAAGACCGAACCAACAGAAAGCAAATGGATAAAATAGCATTGGTAACACAATCGTTACAAGACTCAAAACAAAAGCAATCCTGATGTAGTTGTATTCTTTGAAACGGAAAGCAAGAAAAGCTGTAACCAGGACCGTTACCATTCCAAAATCCTTCGTCTGCTCTTTGCTGAGGTGCATGGCTTATCCCTTTTTAATTTGTTCGAGTATGGTCAGCGCTCCCTTGTTTTTGGGATCTACCCTTAAAATCTTTTCGACATATTTTGAGGCACCTTCTTTATTTCCCATCGTCAGGTACGCGGTTGCAATCAGGTTTAAAACGGGTAGATTCGAAGGGTCTTTGGCCATCTCCCTCTGAAGATTGATGATTTCACCCGTATACTTCCTGACAGGAAGGAAGTTCAGATTAGACGTGTTGTTTTGAATGGCATAATTAAGGTAAGGCATGGCATCATTCGGTCTGTCGATTTTGAGATAAAGCACAAACAGCGTTCTGGCATATTGAAATGTTGGAGCAATGGCAAAGGCCCTTCTAAAATAAAAAGCAGCGTCTTCATAGTCACCCAACTCACCATATAGGTTAGCCGTTTTATCATAAAAATATATTTCCGTTGGATGCTCCAGGACCAGGGACTCCATAATCGTTTTAGCTTTGAGCAAATCTTTTTTGTTCAGATAATAATTGTAGAGTTTGTCTATCGCGTCGGGCCATTTTCTATGTTCGTTAACCACTTCATAAGCGAGCTTTTCTTCTTCGGATTCAACCTTAAAAGAATCCCTGGAAACCGCTTCATTAAAAGGCCAGCTCCGTTTAAGCTGCGCAATTCTGTAGAAGCCCAGCAATGAATCTACAGACGTGACAGGCATTGCCTGGACCAATTTCGAAAAAGTCATTTCATTTTCCTTTGCCGTGGGAATAATGCGACTGCTTTTCAATGCTTCATAAAAAGCATCAGACATGATCGCATAGCCTTTTAAGTTAGGATGTACATGTTCGAGCATAAGCCCTTCACCGATGATATGATTCAGAGAACCTGAATCAAATGCTGCTTTTGTATCAACCAAATGGGCAAATTTGTATTTGCTGCACAATTTTGTAATGGCGTTATTGATTTCTGCCGGGGCCCTGAACCGAAGGCCGTCCAGGTCCTTTGCCCTTGTTAAATATGCTTTTGCCTGGCTGTAGTCCCGCCGCTGACAGGCCAGTTTACCCAGGTAATAATTACACAGCGCGTGCCCGTGATAAATTTGATCCGCTGACTTCAGCCATCTGGTTGCATTCTCCCAATCGCCCTGATTAAATGCCATGACACCTGACCGAAAATTTTTATTAAATCCGGAAAATTGAATGCTATCCGGCGGGATGCTCACAAAGGGCTTAAGATCGATTTCATTGCTCACCAGATTGCTGACAAAAACCGGGATATTGTCTTTATTGAAAAGACTCAGGGTTTCATCTATATTCGACATGAACTGCTCTATCCCCTTCTTGTACAGGGTCGAACCATAAGGAATCTGTTGGTCGGCCACCATCCTTTGCATTAATGTCTGGCCAGCATATTCTTCCATCGGGTTCGACGAATGTTTTGCATGTTCCAACAAATGAGTCAGCCACTGAACAGTCCGTAACTCCCGGAGCCTAAGCACCAGCTTAATAACCCAGGGATGACCCCCTACCCGGTTCGTAGAGCCGACGCCCAGTGTACCATAATATTCATTGTGCCCCGAGTAGATGAGAACAGCATCGGGCTGGTACTTAACCAATTCCTTTGCAAAGCCTAATACGGTATATGAATTGACGGCGGTCAGGGATAAGTTGATCACTTCAAATGGCCTATCGGGGAACTCGTGCATTAACCTGTAAAGCAACCATCTGTGAAATGATCCATTATGAAAATAGGGATAGCCGATCGTGGTGGATTCGCCCAGAACAAATATTCGTAATGTAGATTTTTCCTTGACTTTTCTGAATAATTCACTGTTGCCGGTAGGCGCAAATGCCAGGTTGATAAAATATCTTTTTGATGCGGCCGGGTTCAATACCAGATAATCTGGTCTGCCAGAAGCTTCAATAAAAAGGTCCAGGTTATCGCCATAATGAAATACCCTTAAGGACATTTCGATCAGCAGTAAAATCACAAAGGGAAGGGCAATGGCGATTACTTTAAATAATAACCCATTTCGACCGGAATATCTCCTGCGGGAACCAGCAATCATATATATGCAAGAAACGTTCAGCAGATTAACAAACCCATTAATAATTAGTTAATTCAGAAAAGGTCTCGATTTATAATCAGAACGGATCAGGTAATGGTTTCGTTGAAGGTCTTTGTGAATTCAGTGCCGTAAATATCCTTATACTCCTTGGCGAATTTCAGGTAGATATTCCTGACTAAAGTGAATCGCTTTAAAGTAATCAGGCACTTACATTGATAGGTCAACGCGTCTTCATTTAAGTGATCGAAATGAAAGATACAATTGGTGATTTCTATGATGAATTCAGGCTCATGCGAGATCCCATGCTCTTTAATATAACAGAGACATAAATCTATGACCGAATTGGAGATTTCAGATTTAATACTATCCAACCAGTCGTATTCCGTTAAATACAAAAAAGAACCTCTTCTGATGATCTCCATAAGCGGCCGAATATCCTGTTTCCCCAGACTTTGTGAATGGTGCATGATTGAGTTGAACTTCCCAAAATCTATATAAATGTTTTCGTCCAAAATCTGAAATTGCCAGCTTCCCGATTCTTTACTGATTGAACAGCTGCCTATCCTTTCCAGAATGATCTTTAATTTAGCGATGTTAACCGATCTGTTGTTTTTCGCGTCCTTTTCTGATTTATCATGCCATAACCTTTCATTGAGCATTTCAGAAGTCAACCCCCTTCCCTGGCGAATCGTATTGATGCATACCATCAGGAATAATTCTTTAAGCAAAGGAGTAAAAAGACCCGTAATATCATTTCCCTCCTTATCAAAAACCTGAAACTGTCCAAAAAGAAATATCGAAGAATGTATTTCCTTTTCACCCGGATTCTGAAGATAGGTCGTGCCGTTTATGTTTTGAAGACCGGACTCACGGACCGTAAAGGGCATTTGTGCTATCGCGAGTCCCGAGCGTCTTCTTCTTAAATAAAGAAAAAGGCCGACCACAGCTGTTGTGCCCAACGCCGATATAAGAATAAGCATATTTCGGCGGCTTCCTGATGGCTGATCATTTCCTACCATATCATTTGGTTCCGGAATAAAATTCAGCGAATACATTTTTACGGTGGTATTTTTTACCAGATCGTCGGCCTTTGAGTAGTTCAATACTATTGCAATAAGCTTATTACTGACCGGCGAATAGTAGAGATCCGCAAACGATTCAATATCATGAAACGTAAAAGGGATGGTGTTACCTAAAAATTTAAACGTTGAATCGCTCAAAGAGCCTTTAATTAACTGAAGGTTTGAGCTGGAGCTGTCGTTGGGGAAAATCAAGCCAAAATAATTATTCGTTCTCGGATCTATGACCAGGCTGTTTACAAACGTAAACTGATTTTGAATCGGCCTGAGAGTGTATAATTTTTTAAATGATCGTTCTTTTATATTGTACCGGAACATATCATAAAAATTTTGCGGATCGAGCATCTGATCTCCTGTCTGACTACCGTACCCGCCTATAATATAGACTAAATTCCCGGTAGCATCTTTGCCTAAAGCAGACAGGTACCTGGGAGGTGAATAATCACCCGATGTTTTCAACACCTCCCAATTCTTTGTTGCAAAAGAATATCGTTGAACCGTGTTCTTGTATCGTAATTGCCCGTATCCATCCAATACATACAGCGAAGAATCTGATGGGGAAATGAATTTATTGGTATGCCAGAATTCCGTTAATTTACCCGATTCGAAATCATCTTCCCACTGCCGGTTGGCGAAGTCAAAGGCAACCAGTTTTTTCTGATCTATGAAAAAATCGTACAGTTTATTACTACCTGTATCGAATACGGCCTGATGACCCAACCTGAAATTTTCGTGCTTATTAGGGATCCACTGCACTAAGCCCTTTTCACTATTAAGTCCAAAAACAGCCAATGAATCTGAACCCGTCACATATATCTTATCTGATTTTGCGTCAAATGCAACACCTGCGTATCCATTCAAAGTAAATGTATTCAGCAGTTCCCATTTTTGATATTTTGGTTTTATCCAGTTTGGGTTTTTGACTTTTGCCACAATTTTGTTGATCGAATCATAGGCTATAGTCCCGGTGACTTCATTCAGCGGCCAGAAATATTTTAATATATTGTTTTCATATATTTTGATGTCTTTTATCTGCATGGGAGGAATATCCCTGGTCTTATATTTTTGAAAATCATTTGCTCCCCATAAAAATTTAAAGCACCTGAAATTTAATGGAATGTTGCAATTGCCTGCCTTTTGGCCATTTACTTCAAACAAGAGCGTCTGGTTCTCCAGGTTAAACTTCAAAACCACCCTGTTCCAGTCTTTATATAATTTAGGACTGTCAATACTAAAACTGATGTTTGAGAATGTTTCGCCGTTGATGACTTTAAATGAATGGGATTTTTGATGGTAGATCAAATCAATGTTATGCTCTCCATTACTTATGATACGTAATATGTATCCAAAGTAGGTTCTGTGATTTGGCAGGTAGTTTATGTCAAATCCTAATTCGAAATTCTTTGAAAAGCAAATGGAATCGTCCGGAGAAATGTCAAGAGAAGTTCTTTTTTCCAGCACCGTTTCATGACTGCTGAAATTTAGCCCATAAGACTGGCTATAGCCGCTCAACTGAGCAAACAGAACGACTGCAATGGAACATGCAATCCGTCTCATAGGCAGTAGCAAAAGCATAAGTGTTCTCGTAAAATAAAGCATTATCTGCTCATAATCAAGGTAATCGTTAGGGCTCACCGCGAAAGAGCAGCTGCTCATTCACGGCTTGCCATGTCAAAAGCACAACCTTATAAATATAAAGAAGTTTTGTCAAAAAGCGCTTTTTGAGCGAACGATACGGTATTATTGGATTTAGCGCAGCAAGAGTACAGTACCGTGGGCTGAGCTTTTCTTTCCCCCGGCAAATTGATAGGTACAAATCCAGATATAGGTGCCGCTTTCCTGCTCAGCACTTCCTATCCGCCCATTCCATCCGGCGCCCGGGTCAGTTGACTCAAAAACGAACTGTCCCCACCGGTTATAAACGGTCAACTGGTACTGTACAGGTCTGCTAAACAGCAAAGGCTTAAAGATATCGTTATGCCCATCGTGATTGGGGGTAAAGGCGTTTGAAAAAAAGATACCCGGCGGACAGATCCTGGTCTCTACTTTTATTGTATCGCTGCCTGCACATCCAAAACTGTCTGTGACCTGCAAGGTATATCTGCCCGGATCTGTTATTTTCAAAGCATTGCCAGTTTCTCCCGTACTCCAGCTATAAGTCCCGAATGATTGAAGCGGTTTGAGATCCAGGATTTCGCCCGAACAGATGACCGTATCGGGTGGCAAAAATGAACCGGGCGGCGGTTTGACATTCCCCACCGAAATAGTCATTGAATCTTCCATTGTAGTACAGTCATTTTTGTCCACTTTAATGATAAAATCGCCTGCTTTCGTGAAGGATACCTCCATGTAGGACTGACCTGCCGATATCACCTTGATAAATTGCGGGTCATAAGTCCACGTCACTGCATCAGCACAAAGTGAGTCATGATGCAATATATATTTAGCCGTATCGCCGGGCCGGCAAACCTTTCCGGGTCCTTCCAGTTTCAACGAATCACAGCCATTGATATTCCCCGGACAAACCATGCGGGAGTCCACCGGCATATCTTTTAAATTCATTGGAACATCCTGAACTGTTAAGGAAAGATCTGAATTGATGACCCAGCCCATAGGCAAGATCGAAACCTGATTTGCCGTTAGCTGAAGAGCAGACATGCCGGCATGGCATCCCTTACCTAAAGAATCCATTTTCAAAAAAGTCAACGCTTTAAATCCGTTTGGCATTAAACCACTCCCGATGTCAGCCACGCCATTATCCGGCGCCGATGATAATTGATACCATCCCAAAGATTTCAACTCCGGTATTGAAAAATCGTATTGCCACACGATTTGCTTATTGCTGTCCAGACGCATAATAATATCCTTGTGCGACAATCCGGAGATGCCGGAGGACTGGTGAAAATATATTCCGTTGTCCGGGGTAACCAGAATATTCTCTTTTCCATTCAACGACCCATAAGGATTGTTAACTACCACGCTGCTACCAAAATTTCCATCCTGATCAATAAAAATGAAGTCATTTTGCAGGTTTTGTGAATAGCTATTTATTAACAGGCTATCCTTATAGTTGTGGATATCGGTAAAGGTTAATGGATCCAGGGCCGGATCGTTTTGCCTGGTCCAGATCAGCTGGCCTGTACTGTTATCTATTTGAACTAAGAATGATCTTAAAATATCAAAAGGAGCTGTGTTTTCATAGATGGAGCCGGTTGCATAGAGAAAATTGTTCTTTTCCAAAATACCACCGATATTGTAAACGGCGTTATTCTCCATGCCCAATTTCCTTCCCCATACCATTTGACCTGAGTGATCGATTTTTATGATGGAAAAAAAAGAGGGGTTGTAAGATAAAGGATAAGAGCCGATCTCCAGCGCAAATCCCCCGTCGCTGGTTTCGCATAGAGCAGAAAAAAAATTGGTAACATTGATTCCGTTTGAAAAAGAATGTGCCCATTCTTTATTCCCTGATTTGTCTAATTTAAATACGATTAATTCAGTCGGATAATTGTCTTGCGGGGATTGATACGGGAAAGCGCTGACCAGGAACCCGGAATCAGCAGTAGATAAGATGGACTGAATAACCTCTTCCTGTCCTTCTGTCATTGACCGGGCCCAGTCAATACAACCTTTTTCATTGATATGAACCAGGGAGGTCGTCCTGGTCACAAAATTATTTGCAGATGGAAGATAATAGTTTCCCGTAAGCAGGTATCCACCTGACCTGTCCCGGGCCATGCAAAAGGGCTCCATCGCGTTGCCGGGAGGGTTATATTGTTTTTGGAAAACAACCATGGTATCTTGTTGAGGAAAATAGGCTGCCCTGGTTCCGCAACAAAGCATACAGGAAAGCAGTGTCCATATGGTTCTTCCATAATACATGTATAAAAAGGCCTTCTCCGTTGCAAGCCGTTAATTTTTTTTACCCGGAGGCGGGGGGATCTCCCTGGTCAGTGGAATTTCCCTTTTCAGCATTTTTGATGCCATGCCTGTCAAAAACAAATAGTAGTCACTTGGAATATCAGATTCGAAACTTTCGAATTTACTTGGTCCAACAGGGGGGCTATTGGTTGTTTTAAAAATTGCAGTACCCTCATCGATTTCATCGAACATAGCAACATAAATCATCTCCGAACCTTCTTCCATGGCTCCTATGAGTTGCTGCCAGTAGAATTTTCCTCGGTTCCGGTAGATCTCAGCCGTTTTACTTTCAGGATGCATGTTGTGCCAACTGAACCCGGGAAAAACCACGGGCGTGTAATCCAGTTTATTTTCCCTGCACCAGGCCAGGTCGTCTTTGATCCTGCCCCTGAACAGAGAATAGGTCTCTTCATTAAACCGGCCAACGAACCAGGGTCTTATTATATCTGCTTTGAGCATGAGTGTGTGGAGATAAGGATCCTTTTCTGTATCTTTTCCAAAATCCCTCCAATAAGCCGGCACGCCAAGCAGAATGGAGCAGCCGCCATAAACCGAATCATCCTTTAGAAAGTCTATTACTTTCTCCATGGATTTGAGGTTATTGGTTCGGTCGGGAAACCCAACACCCCATAATGCAACCAGGGGCTTATTGTGATGGTATAAATAGGTTTGATGAATACCACCTGATGCTATTTTCAAGCTGTCTACGAGGTGCTTCCAATCATTAATGATGACAAGCCAGTCTTTATTTTCATCATTAATCCCGGAAAAATCATACATGATGGCTATCGCTCTTTGAAAATACCGGGATGCATTGAGCGCATGATGCAGCACGTGATCATCGTGATTCAAATTCCCGGGATCCTTCAGCGCTGTAACAGATCGCTGAACAAAAACGCCATCCAGACCGTACTCTTTCATCCATCTGAAATGAACAAACACGCTTTGACTGTCGTATGAACTGAATATGTACGCGGGTTGTCCGTCGGCAATCTTAAAAGACGTCTCATAAATTTTCTGGTATTCCTTTACTTCCGGCCAAAAATCAACCTTACAATATCCGGGTTCAAATCTCCCATTCGTGGCATAGTGGTTCCAACCCATGTTAGCCCCGTCAGAAGGAGCGTTGAACCATCCCTGATATCCTGCCATGATCAGGCCCTTGTAGGTTTCATAGGATGAACCAGGACTATATTTCTTTTGCCCAACTGCAGCCAATATAAACAGGCTGCCAGTCAACACTAAAATCCGGCTTTTGAATATTTGTCCCATTTTTTTGAATGTCGCCTGGTTATTTATTTTTTACCATATTATTCTCTTCCACTCCCCATTTTTTATTTGGCTTTGGACCCATATCCAGTTCCAGCATACCACCATTGATCAACTGTTCATGAGTAAACCAGGGCGTTTTCAATTCTACGCCATTCATGCGGCCACGCTGTATATACTTATTGATCTCTGAACAGTGATGAGCAATAACAGTAAACTGCTTTCCATTTTCCAACGAAATAGTCATTTTGCTGAACACTGGACTACCGATGGTATATACAGGAAGTCCGGGCGTTAAGGGATAGAATCCCATGGAAGAAAACACCACGAAGGCTGACATGCCTCCGCCATCTTCATCTCCGGGAATGCCGAATATATTATCCTTGAACCAGGTGGATAAAAGAAGCCTGATTTTTTGCTGTGTCTTCCATGGAGAATTGGTATAATTATATAAATAGGGAATATGGAAACTCGGTTCGTTCCCCATGGAATACTGGCCCATCAAAGCTGTTGCATCGGGGAATTTACTCCAGAATGCATATTTTGAACGACCAAGCCCCTCACGAAATAATTTATCCAGCCTTGCTTCAAAGGCTTCTTTACCGTTCATCAGGGAGATCAGATTGGGAATATCCTGCTGTACCTGCCATAGATAGGTCCAGCCGTTATTTTCGTCAAAATAATCCCTGCCCCCCTGGCCTCCATCAAAAGCCGGATCGATATTGATCCAGTTCCCCTTGTCATCCTTTGGCAAAAAGAACAGTTGTTCCTTATTCCAGAGATTCAGGTAATTCTTACTCCATTTTTCAAAAAGCCCATAGTCATTCATTTTTCCGAGATCCCTGGCCAATTGCGCAGTGGCCCAGTCATCATAGGATGCGCCCAGCGTGACGGCAACGGCCTGTCTTTTTTCAAACGGATGCACTTGTGCTACCGTTTCCTTTGCTCCGGGAGCAAGCGCCGGGAAATAGCCATTGGCGCGATAAAAATCATCCAGGATAGTTTTTTCGCCATTTCGCCAGGGTAGCATGGTGGCAGAAACAGCATTTTTTCTCATGCCCTCATAGGCGGTTTGAACATCAAAATTCTTAAGGCCTTTTCTATATGCATCCAGGAATACGATAGAAGAGTGAAAACCATTCATGCAGGCGTGATCACCGAACAGCACGGGAAATGTCGGCATCCACTTGCTTTGCTCATACATGCGGACATAAGACTGCAGCATATCCTCTTCCAGGGCAGGATGCAAGATCATTCTCAATGGATGCAAAGCAAGAAAGGTATCCCAGGACCAGTCATCAACATAGAACGGCCTGGTATCGACATTAATTTTCTTATTGAATCCGCTGTAGTAAAATGAATCCTCATTGATATCAACCATTCTTTCAGCACAGCGGTACAGCGCGGTGTAAAATGAACGTCTTTGGCTCTCCGTTCCCCCTTCAACCTGTATTTGCGAAATCAAATCAGACCATTTTTGTTCCCCATTCATTTCTACTTCCGCAAAACTCTTGTTACTGATTTCATTTTTATAATTCATTTTAGCTTGTTGTTCGCTGACAAAACTTATCGCATACCTGAATTCAACGGTGTCGCAGGAAGAAGGAAAGCTAATGTAGGCTTTGGCTGATTTGCCGGACATGCCATTTCCGTTTTTCACCTGGTTATTCTCTAAAAAACCAGTTTTCCCTTCAACGGAAAAAGTCCCGAACATATAAATTTTTGTATCCCCATGCCAGGTTTCCAAACCAGATATTTCATTTGCAGCGTTAAAATTCAAATAATCTACGCCGCCGTTACTGGTACTCAATAAAATCGATTTGGTTTTTCCACGTGGGAATGAAAATCGATAGATGCCTGTTTTTTTTCCAGGTGAGAATTCAACAGTCATTCCATCCTGAAGCAAATAAGTCGAGTAGTACCAGGGCCTGGTAATTTCCAGGTCGTGGTCATAACACATTTTTTGGTCCCAGCTTTCGGCATCGATCGTATGAATGGAAGGTGCAACGCCAAAAGCCACACCCAGCCGGTGAGAAACAACTGTTAAAGGAAAGTTTGAAATCTGGTCATCAAGATAGTCCTTCCGGATCGGGTAGACTCGTATGACCTGATTGGGGAGATCGGCTGTTGGTCTTGTGGGTTCAAGCAATTGGGCCACATTTCCAATCGTTGGGTCGATGTATTGGAGCAATTTATTATTCGGCGCCGATGTATCTTTTTTTATAAAGTCTTCAGCTTTTGCGAAAACAAATAAAACATGCAGTAATATGGATAAGACAATCGTTTTATTGTTAAACTGGTATTTAATCATCAAGAAAATTTTGAAATCTGCAATAGGTTCCCATCTGCAAAAAAGTTTAACCATGCGCTGCACGGTTAAACTTTTCTTTTATCATCTAAATCATCAATACCCGGGATTCTGTGTCCATTGCGGATTCTTGAGCATTTCGTTTACGGGAATGGGCGCATAATATCTGTCCTGAAGGTTTACGTTTGCACTGATTGCGTTCTCCAGCGGGTTCCTGGCAGCTACGACCTGTGGAAGTAACTGCAGGCGAAGAATATCAAACCATCTTGTTCCCCATTCGGCCGCAAACTCGTAGGCTCTTTCAAATACCACCGAGTCTCTGAATGCCAGCTGGGAAAGTCCGGGTGTCAGCGGTTGCTCGCCGGCGCGCGCCCTTACCAGGTTAATCGCGGCATATCCTTCCGGGGTGGGCGAACCTGTTGCCATATCAGAAGCCTCGGCAAAGTCTAGCAACACATGCGGATATCTTATTACGTCGTTTGTTTTGTTTGTGCTTGGGTTCATGGAAATAAGGGTAGAATCTGTTTCTGCACAACCCTCGTTATTCACAGAGGCCCTGAATTT
>DATHGW010000476.1:0-8056 GCA_035317445.1 Puia sp. | reverse complement strand
CCGCTCAAACCAGCAGCTCCAAATCATTTGATGGCGCAGTCGTAAATCATGTCTACACATTGAGCGGAGATTCACTCGTCAGTCTGGAAAGCGGTGATGCCCACCTGATGATCAAACCCGCCGCTCCTTTTGGAAAAAGTGAAGACGGTTATTCGCTCAAGGGAGATAAATCAACGGTTCGTATCAAAGCGGCAGACAGTCTGCGCTTCGTCATGAAGACTTCCGGTACGTCGGTCGATCCGTCCGTCGTCCGGCTGTTTTCATTGCGCCCCAAGAAAGGCAACCGGGACGCTGTATTGGGAACTCATCAGGACATGTATTTTCACAGCAAAAGCGAAGACAACACCAAGGGCATTGCATTCAATGTACAAAAGGCCGGAAATGACGTGTACATTATGGTACCCTCCGGCAAGCTATCTCCAGGTGAATACGCTTTCATGAATCTAGCACAGGCGAGTGGATCCGGCGCCCGTACAACGTATGCTTTTTATGCGTTTGGAGTCGATCAGTGATTTCGATGCTCATGACGAAGGCATAGTTCTTGTTGTCATGTGTAATATTTTTTTATGAAAGCATCGGTACTTCGATAGCCAAGAGCTCGGCCTTCCTGTCTGCCCTGATCGAAACGGAATCGGCCTCTTCAATCCCGATCGCGTCTCTTTTTTCTAATCTTTTGTCCCCTATTTGCACCTGGCCATCTAACAGAAATATATATACGCCATTCCCATTGAATTTCGGTTCAAAAGAAATCTCCTTACCTTCTTCCAGGCTGAGCCGGGCAAAACGGGCATCCTGGTTGATCCATACGCCGCCATCTTTTTCATCCGGACTCACCACAACCTGCCATTGATTAAGCCTTCCCGCTTCAGTGAATTTTTTCTGGTCATAGCGGGGTTTGATATTTTCTTTTTTCGGGATCACCCAGATCTGCAGAAAATTTACTTTGTCCGATTTGGAAGCATTGTATTCTGAATGCCGTATACCTGTACCAGCACTCATGATCTGTACGTCGCCCGTCTGAATACTGCCATCGGTGCCCGTGCTGTCCTTATGGGTCAAAGTACCGTCCAAGGGGATGGAAACGATTTCCATATTGTCATGCGGGTGCATGCCAAATCCACCGCCTCCCAATACCACATCGTCATTTAACACGCGCAACGCGCCAAAATGGATCTTGGCCGGGTCGTACCAATGACCGAAACTAAAAGAATGATGACTGTCAAGCCAGCCAAAATTAACATGTCCTCTTTCCGAAGCAGGATAAAATATCGATTTCATAATTGATGGTTTAAGTTAAACGGTGTCTAAACATCAATTTTGGGACCAATGCCAGATTGCGCAGGGTACGGCATGATTGCCAGACTTTTCGTCAGTTCGACGGGTATCGTCAGGTGATTTAAGGAAAGACCAGTTCGTGCTCATCTTCTGCACGATTTTCGTTGAACTCCAGGATAAAATTATTCTTTCCTTCACCCACCAGGATGGTCATGAATTTTTGCTGAATGAGTTCAAGGGTAGACAGAAAAAGAAAAATGGCGTGGATGCGATTTTCACAAATTTCAAATATCTTCTCAAAGGAAACCGTTTTTTCCTGCTGCACACGGTCCAGCATATAGCTTCGGCTCTCCTCCAGGGTATAATTGTATTGAATGACCGTATGTGTGGGTTTGTTTTGTCTTTCATTCAATTTGAGCATGACCCGTTCAAAAGTCTTCATCAGTTTGAACAGGGAAATGGTTTGGATTTCCGTTCCTTCACCGGCCTCCTCTCCAATTTGGGACAATTCCTTATGCAAATTTCCCCTCCTGACCATCAGCATACGTAAGGCCTCCATTTCTGCCATCCGGGCAGAAGCTTCCTTGAAGCGCTTATATTCAAGCACCTTATTGATCAATTCCATTCGCGGATCTATTTCCCGGCCTTCTTCATCCAGTTCCTTGCGGGGCAGAAGCATTTTGGCTTTGATCCGCATCAGGGTAGATATAAAGAGGATGAACTCGCTGGATAACTCGATATTGAGATGTTCCTGCGTATGGATATATTCCATGAAATCCTTGATGATGTTGTTGATGGGAACATTATAAATATCCAGTTCGTCGCGTTCAATAAAAAAAAGGAGCAGGTCAAAAGGTCCTTCGAATTGCGCCAGCTTGATTTGGTAAGAAACAGGATTCACGAGCTATGGTTTAAAGTGCATGGTCCTGCAGAAATACGACTGCAGGACCTTACAAATGTAAGCAATCAGGGAGGGCCTGATGCATTAAAATTTATAGGCCAGCCCGATGCCGAAGATCTCCTGGATCTGAGGTTTTGGTCCTCCTTTTGTTCCATCTGATTTAACCGATTGGATATCATTATCGTAAACCACGTTCACAGAAAGCGTCATACTAAGCAATTTTGCAATTTTTACAGCAAGGAGATTGGTCATATAGATATCAATATTCTGCGGCTCGTGCAGATAATTTGAAAAAAAATCCAGGCGTCCTGTGTATACTGCCGTAGAACTCATTTTTGCACTATAGGAGATGCTGGCATAAGCGCCGAATTCCGTCTTGATATTTTTTCCCGAATCGACCCCAAAGGCGCCAACACTTGACAAAGAATCATTTTTTACGATCACCCATCTCACTGTAGCGGGTGACAAAAAAATGGAAAAATTATCATTGGGCATATAATTGATACCCGGAGACAGCAAGACATAAGCAGGAGCCAGGAAATCAGAAGTTAATACCCTGGAATTACTGGTTGGATAAGTATACCCTTTCGCGAATTGGGTCCGGGCGTTGAATAATAAACCCAAATACCAGCTTTTCGTGAATTCGTATCCATACTTAGAGAGCAGGTCGAAGCGGTCATCAGATTTTCTTGTGCCCAGGCTACTCGTTTTAACTCCACCAAAGGCGAGGTTTAGTGTATTGTCCCAGGAATTTCTTTCCTTCTTGTAGAAAGCATACGCGTATAGGGAAGAAGTCAAGGCCAGCGATGATTCGTCACCACCTGCCGACCAATTGCTTAATGCTGCCTGGTTAAAAGTCAGATTAATCAGGCCACCCGTTTTCCATATTTTAGGAATTGTATCATTGGGATCTTTGCTAATTGCCTTGCTGGCATTGTCTTTTAAATCTTTTACGCTCTTGTCCTGAGCCCAGCTGCTGGATATTCCAAATAATATTATGGCAGCCAAAAAAGCCTTCTTCATAGTTTTCAGTTTATGTTTTGTGGTGTAGAGGCAAAAAAGGTGCCTACGGCCGCTTCTTCAGTTCATCCCGAATCTCCATCAGTAACAGATCCGTGCTTGATGGACCTGGTGCTGCCGGTACTTTCTTCTTTTCAATGGCTTTGAAAGATTTCACGATGAGGAATAGTATAAAAGAAATAATGATGAACTTAATTACCGCGGCAAGGAACTTACCATATTTTACTGGTCCGAAGCCGAGTTTATCCAGGTCCTGCACATTGGCAGCTTTTAAGGCCGGCGTGAGTATGAGTGGCGTGACCACATCATCTACCAATGAGGATACGATAGCAGTAAACGCAGCACCGATAATTACAGCAACGGCGAGATCAACGACATTTCCCCGCGTTACAAAGTCTTTGAACTCTTTAAGCATACCCATAAAATCAGTTTTACTTGGTTAAAAGATGAATTCTCTGAAAATTTTAAAAGCGGCCAGTGCCCCTCATTATACAGACATGATATCTTTTTCTTTTGAAGCCAGGTGTTTTTCCACCAGTGAAATATACCTGTCGGTTGTTTCCTGTATCCCTTTTTCCGCATCTTTGGTGAGGTCTTCACTCAATCCCTCTTTCAGAAGTTTCTTAATGTATTCGATGCTTTCCCGGCGAATATTGCGAATGGCTACTTTTGAATGTTCTCCTTCGGCATTTGCTCTTTTCACATATTCCTTTCTTCTCTCTTCGGTCAGGGGAGGCATGAACAGGCGAATGATGTTGCCGTCGTTCTGTGGCGTTACGCCAAGATTCGCGGCGATGATGGCTCTTTCAATAGGCTGCAGCATATTCTTCTCCCAGGGCTGAATGGTCAACGTCCTGGCATCCATCACCGAAACATTGGCCACCTGGTTCATCGCGGTGGGGGAGCCATAATAATCCACCACCAATCCATCCAGCATTTGCGGGTTGGCCTTTCCGGCCCTGATCTTGATCAATTCCGCCTCCAGGTGATTGACAGCCTTTTGCATGGAATCCCGCGCATCGTCAAGGATCATCGATAACTCTTCTGACATATCTATATAATATTAACTGGGAGCAAACCTACATCAAAAGAAAAATTGCACAAAAAGTAGGGTAAACTATTTTGCAGGGTCGGGAGTATTGCCCACCGCTTGTCATTCCGAGCGTAGCGAGGAATCGGCTGATAAGGCAAGTCGCTAAATGGCTGATTCCTCGCTACGCTCGGAATGACAGATAATAAGGAATGACAGGGTGCGGTTTTTACATACCCGTAGGAGTTAGTTTTTTTGTTCCAGGATTGTATCCTTGGTCAGGGTAACCAGTTTCGAACTTTTTATATCTCCATTCTCTCCCTGGGTTTTTTTTGCCACGGCCCATCTCGGTTTGGATCTTGCATAATAACAAAGGGCAATAAAACTAAAAAAGAATGCAAATACAGATAAGATCAGGATGGTGCAGCCCAATGATCTTTCCAGATAAACAAAAGTAACCAGGCCCAGGTTAATGGCCACAAGAATAAGCGTGATGGCTCTATGTGAAAAACCGCGGTCAAGGAGCAGGTGATGGATATGATTTCTGTCCGGACTAAACGGCGATCTTCTTTTGAATATCCTGATCGCAAATACCCTTAAAGTATCCAGCAACGGAATCATCAGGATGGTAAATCCTATCGCCGGGGATGATGCAACGGGAAAAACGACATCAGTATCGCTCGCGGTATTGATAAATTTAATGACCAGTATGGCGTTGACCGCTCCGATCAGCAAAGAACCCGTGTCTCCCATAAATATTTTTGCCGGCTGGAAATTAAAGATCAGGAAGGCGAGCAAACTACCGGCCAACGAAAAAGCGAGTATATAATAAGATGGCATGTCGACATTCAGGAAATAAACCCCGAAGAGTACAGATGACATCAATCCCAGGCTGCCCGCCAATCCATCAACCCCATCAATCAGGTTGAATGAATTGATGATGACGATAACCGCAAAATAGGTCAGGATGAGGCTGAACATTTCCGGTAGTTCCTGGATGCCAAAAAATCCATGCATGCTCCTGATTTGAATCCTGCCATAATAGATGATCAGGAATGCAGTTAATACCTGCCCGATGAATTTTTTAATGGGAGAGATAACCAGGATATCATCCTTAAGACCAAGAAAGAAAATCACCAGGCTTGCAGCGATAAAGTATTGAAACTCAAAGGACGACTTAAAATTGACAGTCAACAGGCATCCAAACACAAAGCCAGCAAAAATTCCAATTCCGCCCAATGGCGTGATGGCGCTTTGATGCACTTTTCGCGCATCGGGTACATCAAACAACTTCTTCATTTCGGCAACAGTGATGATTACCGGAATGGCCAGGAAAGTTACAGTAAATGATATAGCTAAAGAGAGTATGACATCAAACATTGGCCTTCGTATGTTAATAATTAAAATTATTCCATGCTACAACTAAATCCCTTAACAACTGGCGACGCGCCTTAATCAGACTAAAAACAGGTTCTAACCAAGGCAACAGATTTGATGAATTCTAACGAAACAAATGGGATGGCAAGATAAGTCAAAAGTTTAATATCCAACCAGAAAAAGGATAAATAAATTCCGTTAGCTTTGCCGCAACCAGTTCGAAAATAATTTTTATATGGCTGATTTGAAAGCTATTGCAACCCAAATTCGAAGAGACATCGTCCGCATGGTTCACGGTGCTGCCAGTGGTCATCCGGGAGGTTCTTTAGGCTGTACTGATTTTTTTACTGCGCTGTATTTTGATATCCTCGCACACGATCCAAAGTTCAATATGGATGGGAAAAATGAAGACCTGTTTTTTCTTTCAAATGGTCATATTTCCCCGGTATTTTATGCTTCACTCGCAAGGTCCGGGTATTTTGACATCAAAGAGCTATCTACTTTTCGAAAAATCAATTCCCGCCTGCAGGGTCATCCGGCCACGCACGAACATCTTCCGGGTATTCGCATCGCCAGCGGTTCTCTTGGACAGGGCATGAGTGCCGCTATCGGCGCTGCCCTCACTAAAAAACTCAATAATGAAAAAAATATTGTCTTTTCTCTTCATGGAGACGGCGAGTTGGATGAGGGCCAGATATGGGAAGCTATGCTCTTCGCCGCCCACCATAAAGTGGACAATTTAATCTCCACGGTAGACTGGAACCACCAGCAAATAGACGGTCCTACGGACAAAGTGATGAATCTCGGGAACATCCGGCAAAAATTCGATGCTTTTGGCTGGCTTACCCTCGAAATGAATGGGAATGATATGGATGAGGTGGTGGCCACTTTGCAAAAGGCCAAGGGGCTGACCGGTAAGGGGCAACCGATCGCCATCCTGATGCATACTGTTATGGGTAAGGGGGTTGATTTCATGGAAAATGACCACAATTGGCATGGCGTGGCGCCAAATGACGAACAATTGCAAAAAGCACTTGCCCAGTTGCCTGAAACCCTGGGTGACTATTGACCCGGGGCCAAGCGTCAGCTCTTCAGTTCAATAGGCTGGGCAGCAGCCTTCCTGGAGGGAAACCAGGACGCTGACAAGGCCACCACAAAAATGGTTCCCAATACAAGCAAAAAATCTGAAGGCACCAATTTTACAGGATAATGGTCAATGAGGAAGGAATTTCCCTGCAGCGGCACCAGTTTGTATTTTACCTGCAACCAACAGATCAGCACTGCCAGCAGAATCCCCACCAGGCCTCCAACCAGTGCAAGCAGGATCCCTTCGCTCAGGAAGATTCTTTGTATGCGTTGGTTATCTGCTCCCATCGCTTTTAATACCTGGATGTCTTTTTGTTTTTCCAGCACCAGCATAGTCAGCGCGCCCACCATGTTGAATGCGGCCACAACCAGGATCATGGTGAGGATAGCATAGATAACCCATTTCTCAATCCTCATGACGTGATAGAGACTTTGGTTTTGCTGATACCGGGTCTGCACCAGAAATTGATTTCCCAATTTCCGCTGCAAATCCGAACTGATGGCATCGGCCTTTGTTTCGTCGCGCAGTGCGATCTCGATGCCACTGTATTCATCATCTTTCAGGTTCAGCATTTTCTTCAGGAAGGCAAGGTTAGTGATGGCATATTTGCTGTCAAAATCTGCCTGAATTTCAAAAGCACCCGTGGCCGCGATGGTGCCCGTACTCAGTGATTCCATAGGGTCGGCCGTTTTGGAAAGACTATCTTTTCTGAATATGTAAGCGGTTAAAGGCAGAATGCTCCGGTCTGATTCTATCCCTAAAGCACTTTCAATTCCCACGCCCAGTACCACACCGGGGTGATCAGCTGTTCCCAGGTCAAATTTTCCTTTTACCAATTTTTGCACTATGCCGGTCAGGTGCTGGTAATTGCTGTCGACCCCTTTGAGTACCACCGGCTGCATGGAATTGTATTGCAGCAGCGCCTTGTCCTCTACCACCATGGAGTAACCGCGGATACCTTCTGTCGCGCTTAACTGCCGCAGCTGATCAGCAGAAAGCGTGATAAATTTTCCACTGCGCGGACCGATCTTGATTTCTGGATAAAAAGAAGAATACAGTGATTTTACCAGGTCTTCCAAACCGTTGAAGACGCTCAGTACGATGATCAGTGAAGCAGTACCTACAATAATGGCTGAAACGCTTACCCATGCAATGATGTTGATGGCATTGGTAGATTTTTTAGCCTTGAAATACCGCCAGGCGAAAAGAAAATTCACAGCTTATAGGTTGAGTTGTTCAAAGCAATTGCCAATTCATCCCTCCGGCGACTCTTCATCCTTGATCTTCTTAAACAATGCATCCATTTTATCAACATAGTCGAGCGTATCGTCGAGATAATAGTGCAGCTGGGGCATGCTGCGCAACT
>DATHGW010000475.1:0-4959 GCA_035317445.1 Puia sp. | reverse complement strand
TGGGATAGCTTGCCAGGTTTGTCCCAAACTCCCGCGTACTCAATAAAACAGGATCCGCCGGTATCCCTTTTTGTCTAAGCATGGCGGCCAGCAATAAATTGATTTCGCCAACACAGCCGCTATGTTTTTTAAATACTTCTTTCAAAGTGGTTCGAATTCGGGCGTTATTATAGTTTATGCAGGTAAAATTGTGTGTGACGTAATAATAGATTTTTTTGGCTTTCATCAAATCGTCGGTTGATCCGGTAATCGCTGCATCGAGGTCTTGATTCATATAATAATTGTCTTGGCGAAGGGGCTGCCCGAAACTTTCGCTCTTTAAAAGTTCTTCATTGGCTTTCGCCCAGGTGTTGGTAACATCATGTGAAGTTTCGCCATTGTTAACCTTGTACAACTGAAATTCAACTCTGTCGATATAATTTTTGGGAGTCGAGATATACTTTTCAATTCTCAGCACATTTAGCGATGGTACATCTTTCATGACCCAGCGATAAACATTTGTGGTTGTTGCGACATTTAGGCCCTCTTCAACCTTACCGTACAAACTGTTCTCTGCGTGCTCGGTTACATGATAATTCGCCCTCGATTGTGTCAAAGTCTGAACATGAAATGCATCAGTCCCCTGCTTCAAATACACGTAGATCAGCGTCGTTGGAATAGTCACCTCGTATTCGCTCCAAAGGGCTGGGAATTCGATATTTTGAAATGACCAGGAAGGAATATTGTAATAAAAAGGAGATTTTATTGTATACGAAAATTCTATGATGGATCCTTCTTTAACTGCGGGCAATGTGAATTTTGTATCAACATGGTTTTTATCCAGCCTGTCTTCAAACACTTCCTTTTTGCTGAGTTTGGTTTCAACAATATTGGATCCTTCCAGATTATAAGTTGAACCCGTTATGTCGTCGGTCTTTTCCCGGTCTTCTTCATTATTGTATAATTGAATTTCATGTGTTGCAGCACTGATGCCCCGCTTATTTAATATTTTAATCCGTGTCTTGCGTTTAAAAACCCAGCTAAACCAGCCGTTGTTGTTACCGACAAAGTTGGTATATCCCATATCGGCAATGATTACGGCATTTGCATTGCTATCGATCAGGGCATTGTCGGGAAGTTTAAAATCTTCCGATGAAATCTTGCCCCATTTTATATTTAATTTATCCTGTGCAGAAAGGTAATTTTGCAGGAACAGCAGGCAGAACGAGACTGCAAGTAGTTTTGAAATGTTCATCTTAGGTAGTAGTTTGGAGTTAAATAACGCTTTAAAAATATAAAAAGTATCAGGATATCTTGCCATAAAGGCAGCTAAGAATTGTAAATGAATAATGCTGACCATACTCAAGTAATCAAACAATTGGCGCTTGAATCAGGATTCGATTACTGCGGTATTGCACGTGCACAGCCGTTGGACGAAGACGCGCGGAGACTCGAGGATTGGTTGCTGAAAGGACGACAAGGCTCCATGAAGTACATGGAAAATCATTTTGAACTAAGGGTAAACCCTGAGAAGTTATTCCCGGGAGCCAAATCAGTCATCACCCTGCTGCTAAATTATTTTCCCGCACAGACCCAGGATCCGGGATCGCCCAAAATAGCCAAATATGCATTTGGGAATGACTATCACGAGGTCATTAAGAAGAAACTGAATTTTTTTCTCGACGGTATTAGGCAGAAGATCGGAGATGTGCGGGGAAGAGGATTTGTGGATAGCGCGCCGGTTCTGGAGCGAAGCTGGGCCGTACGCAGCGGGTTGGGATGGGTTGGCCGGAACGGCAACCTGATCAACAAACAAAGCGGCTCCTTTTTTTTTATCGCCACGCTGATCGTCGACCTGGTATTGCAATATGATGATCCATTCGCCAAGGATTTTTGCGGCACCTGCCGAAAATGTATTGATGCCTGCCCCACTGCCGCCATCCTCGAAGACAAAGTCGTGGATGGAAGCAAATGCATTTCTTATTTTACCATTGAATTAAAAGATGCCCTGATCCCGGAAGCCATGAAAGGACAGTTCGACAACTGGATGTTTGGATGCGATATATGCCAGGACGTTTGTCCATGGAACCGTTTTTCCAGTTCCACAGATGAAACCGACTTCACGCCCATCCCCGAGATCCTGCATTTAAGTGCGGGTGAATGGGAGGCTTTGACCGAAGAGGGATTCAAAAAAATATTTGCTCATTCACCGCTGAAACGCACAAAATTTGCAGGCCTCAAAAGAAACCTGCACTTCATTGAATATTAAAATGCAAAGCCTATCTTGATGCTGAGCCGGTTCAGTTCATAGTCGAAACGATACCGGTTTACATTGCAGGGACCGCCCATAGGACAAAACGCATCGACGCGCCCTTCCGCCACTTTCTTATAGCTATATCCTAAAGAAAGGATCCACGAATTTTTTGCGAGGGGTATCAATTCATAACCAAGACCGATATCCGTATAAAATCCATTGAAGAAGTTGTTGCCGGAAAAACCTTTTTCATTGTCTGTCGGCCAGGGGAAATGGATTCCGCCGTCAGCATAAACAAAAAATCGCTTCCCCGAAAAAGAGAATGCTTTCCTGAGATCCAAAAAAAACGGAATGCCACGAAAGCGATAATAATCCAACCCCAGGCCGATTCCGCCAAACCATGTTCTGTGCTGAATGCCATTGATGGTTTGAATTTGAAACGCCGATCCAACTTCTCCTTCTAGCAATCCCGCCTGATTGATGGAATGGAACCGCCAGGAAGCCGTTTTGGGTACTTGCTGTGAAAATCCCCAGATGCAGAAAGCAAAATGCCAACACAGCAGAAGCGACCATTTTCTTGCAGCCATGTTCAAACTTTAAGGGTTAATAACATACCCAGCAAGTGAATGTTGTTGATATCTGAATAGTCGTACTCGTACAATCCGTTTTTTGTCAACACCACCGCCAGGCCATTGTTGACGACCAGGTCGATGGTACTGGCATCTTTAAAATGCTTGAGGAGATGGAGGTTATTGACGTCCGACGCGTCGTATATTTTCAGGCCTTCACTTTCATCACAAATAAACAGGATATTGCCATCTTTGGCCAATCCTTTAGGATGGTTCAGGGCATAGGTCTTTGTGAGCGTGGCGTTATAGATGTCCTTAATGTTTACGATATCCAGTTCGTTTTCGAAACCCTGGCACTGGGTGCCGGAGCTCAGCGTCACATAGGCATAATTATCATCGGCAACCACAGGGTCACAGGAACGTGCATGCGCAAATTTTCCGGTAGTTTTTGGATTGGCAGGATCAGAAAGGATATCATACATTGACATTCCGTTGCTCGCGCCAACGAACAACTTGTCTTTGAACGGATAAATGGTTTCCGCACTCCAGTCGACAGAGACTTTTCCGGCAGCTCTTGGATTTCCCGTGCTGATGTCGAAACTGCTCAGGTCCGGGCTGCTCAGGGTGTACAGGTAGTCGCCAACAATGGTAAATCTTGCCGTGGATCCGCCAATCCCTTTGCTGCCAGATGCGGCAGGCGCAGCAACGCTGCTCATATAAGCTGCAGGATACCAACAACCGGCAAATCCGGAACAGCTCATATAGCGCTGGTAGGTATTATAGTCCACCGTGGTGTCCTTTGCGATCCAGTCTACTACAATTAAAATAGAATCAGGATTTGTACTGTTGGAATAATAAAAAGAGCGGTTGGAGAAGATATTGCTGAGGAACTGCGTCGGCGCAACATGCAGCGGATTGCTGATATCGAGCGCAACAAGGTCGCTATATGAATCTGCATAGAGCATTGACCCTTTCACCGCCATATTTTCATTGCCGGGAATATTGATGAATCCAATGTTTTCCGGGTGAGCTGGGTTGCTGTTATCGATAATATGAATTCCCCTTTCCAGTTCATTCAGGAAAATGTATTTACCGAAGCTGTAGATCTTACCGGCATTTTCAATGGGTTTGATTGGACCTGTTTTGATACCTGCCCTGACCTGGGAAAGGGTTTGAAGAACCGGGGTCTCGATGGTATATGTATAATTTACCCGGTCTTTCATGCAACTTACGGGGACGAGTACCAGCAGCAGGAGGACGACAGCGTGCAGGTATGCAATTATTTTTTTCATATCATGCCTTTTGGATCTTGACATGAGAAAGAAATTCATCGTTGCATGCAGCGACTATTTATTGGATTGCAGTACGATCTTAATCCCGCCAAAAAATAAATGCTCTTTATTACCGGATGGAGAAGTCAGCAGCGCGCCAAGTCCATACTGCAGTTGTGGTCCGAGTTGGATGAGCATTTTTTGATGTACAAATCCGACCATCAGCGCGCTGTTGGCCAGCACCTGAAATTTATTGAGGATGCCGTCGTTCTTAGTGTACGTGCCTGTTGATTCATTATAGTATAAGGCATCGCTGCCAAGCAATTGGGAAAATGAGAGACCGGCATCCACTGTTACAGGATGTTTCTTGCTTTGATTGATTTTATAGCCCAATGAAACCGGTAATTCCAGGAAGTGATAGCGGTTGATGTGCGTGAACGACGAACCATATAAATAAGATGGGTTGGCTGCCGCAGAAGCGCTCAAACCATTCAGGCTGACTTTACTGCCGGTCTGAATACTGCTGGAAAAGTAATGATAATTCAACGCGAGGGTAAAATACATTCTGCGTGTAACGGATCTCTGTACGAACCCGCCTGCAGTAAAAGAAAAACCAGGCTGCTCTGTCGAAGGACTGTGTGTTGGTGGTGGCGGTGCAGCGCCCAGCGCCATGCTGGTGGTATTATTGCTATTATAATAGATGGCGGAGCTGTAGAACGGACTGGTCACTACCTTTTGCGCAGTAACGGTCCGAAAGACATCGGAGACGCCGGCTGATCCACTGAATCCAAATTTCCAACGGTGTTGTTTATCCAATTTAATCGCAGTCTTCGATCTTTCCGGAGCGGCAGCTTGTTTCTGCTGTATGTCCGGCTGTGTTTTCTGC
>DATHGW010000474.1:0-5440 GCA_035317445.1 Puia sp. | reverse complement strand
TGTAGTGGATGCCGGTTGGCGTCTGGCTGATGCCATCGGCAAAACTGTTTTGGCCGGTGACGAGAGCAAAAAGCTGACCGTCGTAGGTGTAATCAGGGATTATCATTTTCGCCCGCTCAAGGAAAAAATAACGGCCCAGCTGTTTTCCATGGCTGCCAACCAATCCTACGGCCAAATATGGGTCAGACTGCAACACGGAAATATACCTCAGTCCTTGTCCCTCCTGGAACGCAGTTTCAAGAAGCTTTCTCCATTTTATCCCTATGACTACCAGTTCATGGACGACATCAATGCGCGGAGCTACCAAACAGAGACAAAATGGAAACAGATCATCAGCATCGCTGCCATCCTCTTTATGGCCATCTCCTGTATGGGTCTCTTCGGATTGGTTATATTATCTGTAGAACAAAGAACGAAAGAGATCGGGATCAGGAAAGTATTGGGAGCAGCGGCCGGAAGAATTGTGATGCTGATCTCAAAGGATTTTGTGCAGCTGATCGCGCTTGCCTTCCTGATAGCCGTGCCCCTGGGGTATTGGGCTGTTTACATCTGGTTGCAACATTTTGCTTACCGCATCGACATTGAATGGTGGATGTTTGCAGCGGCCGGGCTGCTGGTTATGATCCTTGCCCTGGCCACCATTAGTTTCAAGGCCATTAAGGCGGCGGTTGCGAATCCTGCGAAGAGCCTGAAGGAAATGTGAAATAAGAAATAAGAAAGTGTCAAAGATCATTAAAGTGAAAATATGATAAAGCACTATATCAAAATCGCATTGCGCAACCTTGTGAAACAAAGGGGCCTGGCCTTTATTAATATTGCAGGACTGTCTACCGGCATTGCCTGTTTTACCTTATTCTTGTTGTATTCGGTCAATGAATTCAGTTTCGATCGTTTCCATAAAAATGCCGATCGTATTTTCCGGATCAACCAGGTATTTGAAAGAGAGGGCAAAGAAATGGGGATGGCCGGACTTTATATGCCGCTCGGCCCATCGATGAAAAAGGATTTCCCCGACGTGGAAAATTATGTCCGTTTTGCTTCCCAAGGTCAAAACCTAGTTCGGGTAGGCAATACCGTTACCCAGCTTGCGGTTACCTTTGCAGATCCACAAGTGCTGTCTGTCTTTTCATTCCCATTGATATCGGGAACAGATGCAGCGGCATTACAAGAGCCCGGCAATATTATTTTGACCAGGCAAACAGCACTGCAATTATTCGGCGAACGGGATGTCATGGGCAAAATCGTAGACATCAAAGTGGAAGAGGAATTCAAACCCTTTAAAGTAGGCGCGGTTGCGGAAGACCTGCCGGTTAATTCCAGCATCCGGTTTTCTATCCTGGGGAATTATGAATATCTCGCTTCGCTCGATTCGCGAAAGGATGCGCTTAACAGCTGGCACATGACCTTCGGAGACGAAACTTATGTACAGCTTCGAAAGGGCAGTACGCTGATGAACGACAATGCCCGGCTTTCAGCGTTTATGGCAAGATATTATCCGGAAGAAGCGACTGCACCCCAAAAAAAAGGTGGAAAGATACGTATGAGTTCAAGATTTGTATTGCAACCGCTCCGTGATGTGCATACCGCTGTCAATATCGATTCGGGTCCTCCGGGTACGGCCACTGACCCAAAAAACGTATGGATACTGATCAGTATCGCCACAGGTGTTTTGCTGATTGCCTGTATCAATTTCACCACCCTGGCGATCGGCAGATCCGCAGGCCGGTCCAGAGAAGTCGGCGTTCGAAAAGTGATCGGCGGAAGAAAAACCCAGCTTATTTACCAGTTTCTTACAGAGTCGTTATTGCTCAGTATATTTTCAGCCACGTTGGGTTTCCTTCTTGCTAATTCATTGTTGCCTTATTTCAATCAACTGGCAGGAACAAACATGCAATTCTCCTTCAAGCTATATCCAGAACTAGCTTGGATGCTCGCCGGTCTCATTCTCGTGATTGGCCTGCTCGCCGGCAGCTATCCTGCATTGATATTGTCTTCCTTCAAACCCGTTGAAGTATTGAAAAGCAGGATCAAAATCGGCGGTTCAAACCTATTCACCAAATCGCTGGTTACATTTCAGTTTGTATTATCGATCGGATTGATCATCGCAACGCTCATCATGCTGCAGCAACTCCGGTTCATGCGTTCAAAAGACCTTGGATTCAATAAAGAAAACGTGGTCATGATTGATGCTGGAGGGACGGATACAAAAAAAATCTATCCTCAATTGAAGGAAAGATTAGCAAAACAATCAGGTATTACAGGAATTGCCGGCTCCGAAATGGGTCTTGGCGATGGTGAAGGCCAGATGGGCGGCCGGTTTGAGTTCAATGACAAAGAAGTGTTTGCGATTGAATACCCCGTCGATCCCGGGTATTTAAACGTGCTGGGCATGCAGCTCATCGCTGGCCGGGATTTTAGCAGGAATATGGTTGGAGATACCATTCAATCCATCATCATCAATGAATCATTTGTAAAAAACAACCTGGCTACAACGCCTGAAAAAGCGATAGGACTTCTAACCAGTACGGATCCAAAAAAAGCAAAGACGATCATCGGCGTCGTAAAAGATTTTAATTATGAGCCGCTAACCCGTACGGTGCGGCCACAATTGTTTCGTTATCCTTCAGATTTTAAGCCTGGTAAAATTTTTGTGCGCATCAAACCTGGAAATCCAACGGAAACCATTGCAGTATTAGAAGCGGAATGGAAAAGCCTTGTTCCTGATATTCCGTTCAGGTATAATTTCCTCGACGAAAAGATTGATCAATTCTATAAATCCGAACAACGCTGGAGCGTCATCATCTATTGGGCGGGTGGCATGTCTATTTTTCTCGCCTGTCTGGGCTTGTTTGGGCTGGCTGCTTTGTCTGCAGTCAATCGTGCCAGGGAAATTGGTATCCGCAAGGTGCTGGGCGCGCCGATGAGCAGTATTCTCGAATTGCTGTCTAAAGATTTTCTGAAGCTGATCCTGATTGCCCTGCTCATTGCTTCTCCATTAGCCTGGTATTTTATGCATTCGTGGCTGACTGATTTTGTATACAGGATCGATATTGGATGGACCGTTTTCGTCGTGGCAGGCGTTTTTGCATTGGGGATTGCTTTTGTTACCATTAGTTTGCAGGGAATTCGGGCGGCGATGGTCAATCCGGTAAACAGCCTGAAGGAAATGTAGATCGTAAATTAAAAATATTGAATGTAAAAGTGGATATATGCTAAAAAACTATTTCAGGATTGCCATTCGTAGTTTTTTGAAAGACAAAGTGAATGGCTTCATCAATCTGATCGGTTTGGCCGTTGGCCTGTGCAGTGTATTCATGATATTGGCCTATGTTAAATACGAATTGTCATATGATAAACAGTATACCCATTCGGGCAGGGTGTACCGGATTGTAAGTGGCACGAGCAATAAACCGATCGCATCTGCCCATGTATTGCAGCCCCTCGCATACCGGCTGAAAAGCGATTTTCCTGAAATTGAAGCGGCAACGTTCATATCTGGCGGAGAAAATCAATTTCAAATTAACCGGGAACCTGTCAAGATCAAAACCATCAGTACTGATCCGAATTTCCTACTTATTTTTAACCTCCCATTCATCTCGGGTGATCCTGCAACAGCCTTGATATCCCGCAACGACATCGTCATCACAGAAAAAATTGCGCGGACCTTTTTCCCGGGGAAAAATCCCGTTGGAAGTAATCTATTCGGCAAAGATTTCTATCAAAAAACCATTTTCTATAAAATAACCGGCGTAATCAGGGATATTCCTGCCAATATCCATTTTAAAGGGGACATCATTGTTTCGAATGGCGCGGTAACAGATGCGCTGGATTGGAACGGTGGCAATATGAGCACTGAATATCTATTGCTGAAGCAAAATTCAACGGCTGCGGGGCTGGAACAAAAATTCCCTTCGTTTATCAAGAAACACAAGTGCCCTTACGATTTTCGGTTGAGCTTGCAACCTGTTCAATCCATCCATTTGCACGGCAATCTTCCGGATGAACCATTTCTCAACAGCAACATCAAGTATGTTTATATTTTTTCATTGGTCGCGCTGCTCATCCTGGCCATTGCCTGTATTAATTCTATCAACCTGACCACGGCAAGGTCATTGCAAAGGGTTCGTGAGGTAGGCGTAAGAAAGGTGATGGGGGCGGAAAGAAGACAGCTTGCTACACAGTTTACGGCTGAATCCGTGCTGGTTTTCTTATGCGCCTTGCCTCCAGCCCTCTTTTTATCTTATTTCTTATGGCCCTTGTTTGCTGGTGCCATGAACATGCCGGTCTCCAACGAATATCTTTTCCATGGTAGATTTATCGCAGGAATTCTCCTTACCTGCCTGTTGACCGGGATGTTATCCGGCCTCTATCCTGCTTTCTTTTTATCGGGTTTGAGACCAGCACATATACTCAAAGACTGGCAAAGAAGTTTTAAGCTTAACCTGAATATCCGGAAGGCCCTGATCGTATTTCAGTTTGTCGCTTCTGTGTCGCTCATTATTGCAACAGCCATTGTTTATGCACAATTGCATTTATTGAATACGATGGAACTCGGGTTTGACAAAAACTACCTGGTCGCGCTGCCAAGTGAAATGCTAGGCAACAAGGCAGAGGTGTTCAAGCATGAATTAAAGAAAAACAGGAATGTATCGGATGTAACGGTGTCCACCTGGAAAGCTGGAGAGCAATATGGCAGCTACTCGGAGATGAGTTCACCAGCTGATTCTACTAAAGCATGGAAATTTGTTTTCATCGACGCTGATTTCGACTTCCTTAAAACCATGCGCATTGGCCTCCTGCAAGGCAGGGATTTTTCGCCTGCATTTGCCATTGACCACTTCACTATGGACTCATTTTTTATCCACCTTGCAGCGAATAAAATGAGCCAGGAAGAGATAACCAAAATGCAATCCTCCCTATCCATTATTGTCACCGAAGAAACGGCAAAAACGCTCCAAATAAAAAACCCGGTTGTTGGCTCCGTATTGTCATTAGGTGGATTGCAAGGGACAATCATCGGAGAAGTAAAGAATTTTGTCGGTATCGTGGTTTCCCAGGAATCACCGATGGTCATTATCAAGTCAGGCGCAGACCTGTCTTATGGATACACTTATGTAAGAATAGAACCTTACGATATTTCCCACACGATTGAATACATCCAATCCGTCTGGAAAAAAACTTTTCCCGATACCCAATTCGAATTTTCATTTGTTGACCAGAGACTTCAGCAATCCTACAATGCCCAAACCAGGTTGGCTTCCATATTTAATTCCTTTGCAGTGCTTGCCATCATCATTGCGGCCATGGGTCTGTTCAGCCTGGTTGCGCTTACCGTACAACAAAAGACAAAGGAAATTGGAATCAGGAAGGTACTGGGAGCAAGTGTTGGTGAAATTGTGCGCCTGCTTTCAGGGGATTTCGTAAAACTGATTGTGCTTTT
>DATHGW010000473.1:0-2308 GCA_035317445.1 Puia sp. | reverse complement strand
GAAAAAGTATTCAAAAAACTCTATGCAGGATATAAGTCCTACTGGACACCCGAAAAGCTGCAGCAGGCGGCCGAACATGGTCTCAATCCTGCAACGGCCTATATCATCGCTTCGATCGTAGAAGAAGAGACCCACCGCAGTGAGGACAAGGGAAAAGTTACCAGCGTTTACCTCAACCGGCTGAACAAGGGTATGCGCCTGGCCGCAGATCCAACCGTAAAATTCGCGCTGCGGAATTTTGAATTGAAGCGCGTATATGAAAAATACCTGAAGGTGGAATCGCCTTACAATACGTATAAGTATGCCGGCTTGCCGCCCGGTCCCATTTGTACGCCGGCGCCCGAAACGCTTGAAGCCGTGTTAACGTCGCCGAAAACAAACTATCTGTATTTTGTTGCCAAGCCCGATTTTTCAGGATATTCCAATTTCGCAGAAACCTATGAGCAGCATTTGCTTTTTGCAAAAGCATATCAAAAATCATTGGACGAACAGATGAAAATTGGTGCCGCAGCAAGAAAAGAAACCGGGAAATAATCTTTGTCGTCAACATTATGTTACACATCGAAAAAAAAATAAAAGGCTCCTCCCCCATTCGCTACCTGTCTGCCAAAAGTAAAAAAATCAGGCTGCCGGGATTCCAGGGCGTTCCCTTATACGATGTCATGAAATTTTTTCTGGACCAGGTTAGAAAAGTCGGACTCAATGACCGGGCGCGGTCTATTGCGTTCAGCTTTCTGACTGCCATACCTGCTGCTACCATTTTTATATGTACGCTGGTGCCCCTGTTTCCGATCTCAAGAAAAATAGAAAAACAACTTGGGTTGTTGACGAAAGACATCACATCCAATCAAAATATATCCCAGGCGGTCAGTAACCTGATCCATGATTTTATAGAAAAACCCAGGACGGGACTCTTGTCTTTCGGATTCGTGCTCGCATTATTTTATGCGTCCAATGCGATGATGGGATTGATGCGGTCTTTCAACAAATCCCTGGTGAACAATGCCAGGAGAAATGTTTTTCAAGCCCGGTGGATGGCCATCAAATTGACCCTGCTCATGATACTGCTCGTGATCGGTACCGTCATCATCCTGGGTACACAGGATCAGTGGCTGAAGAAGTTTCTGCATTGGATGAATATTGAAAAGCGATCCGTGAAGCCCATTTTGAAAACAATACGATGGGTCGTCATTATTCCGCTTTTTTATTTTTCCATTGCGTTTATTTATAAATATGCCCCTGCGGTCAACAAGCGCTGGAAACTCGCCTCTCCGGGAACGCTGCTTGCCACTTTTTTATTGATCCTCACCAGTTTTGTTTTTTCTTACTGGGTCAATAAATTTGGTAGCTATAATAAGGTTTATGGGTCCATTGGGACCATCATGATCCTGATGCTGCTTATTTATTTCAACTCGATGGCCTTACTGATAGGCTATGAACTGAACGTCAGCATACACCACCTGAAGACCGTAGCTGACGAAAGACTAAAAAAAGAAGAGCTGACCCTGGCCGGTAAGTAACCATTCAAATATTCATTTACCCATCGCCCACAATTAACCTTCTGTTGCGGCTTTTTTTTAATAACTTTTGTTGGTTTCAAATAATTATTATCCTTCGAGCATTAAAACCTGAATTATGAAAAAGACAACTTCAGTTTTCCAGGTTGCCATGATGGCCGGTTTGTTTTCTTTTACGGTATTGGCGGACCTGAAATTGCCGATCGGCGCCATGATTCCAAAGGCGGACCTAAAATTAAAAGATATTTCGGGTAAGGAGATCACGCTAAAAACTGCGCAAAAAGATAATGGATTGTTGGTCATGTTCAGTTGCAACAGCTGCCCGGTCGTGATCGCCAATCAAACCCGCACCAAAGAGATCTGTACTTATGCTGCATCAAAAAACCTGGGCGTTGTGCTACTGAATGCCAATGAAGGTGCACGTGGCGACAACGAATCCCTAAGCGACATGCAGGCTTATGCAAAAGACCAGGCGTATAGCTGGTTTTATGCACTGGACAAAAATAGTGAGCTGGCGGACGCGTTTGGTGCGAGCCGCACGCCCGAATGTTATTTGTTCGACAAATCGGGTAAGCTGGTCTATCACGGCGCTATCGATGACAGCCCGTCTGATGTTAATGGTGTCAAAAGGCACCACCTGAGATCGGCTATTGATGAATTGGTAGCAGGGAAAAACATTTCAGTAACAGAAACGCGCTCCGTGGGCTGTTCGATCAGGAGAGGCTAGCACCAGGTCTGACGGTCCCCGTCAGCCCATATTGACTACTCCTTAGTCATCGCACTAACGGTCT
>DATHGW010000472.1:0-2877 GCA_035317445.1 Puia sp. | reverse complement strand
AAAACCCAATACCGCCCTCGGAATCGGCGTAGACGCACTTCCCCAGCCACTGCGGGACAGCCGGATACTCAGCGGAAACGACCTGGGTCAGTTGGCCAATGTGCATGAGATTCCTGTCATTGATCCTGCGTTTGAAGATGAACGGCTTAAAACAATCTTTCAATACTATTCCGTCAATCCCGAAGAAATGGAGAAAGAGCTGCATATTTATGCAAAGGAATTATTGGGCGAAGGCAGGGTCGGGAATGCATGGCAGGTATTGTTGGCGCTGTAAGCTGATGAGGAAATTTTATTCAGTATTTGTTTGGTAAAATCTGCAAAAGAGAAAATTTTTTTTTGCATAAACAGATATTCTACGATGCCTGTTCCCTGTTTTTTGCAAGCGCCAATAACAGCCGGTTCGGAAATCCGGTAAATAATGGACTTGTGATAATCGTCAATGCACCAGGGCAAAAACCAATTTGGGATGGTCTCTCTCCGGAGATATTTTTGACCTAAAAAAGAAGACCCAAGCATGACGACCCATACCAAATTCGTGAGAAAAGATACCTGGTGCACACTGGAAATTTTCTGGAACAGCCATAGGCAACTGCATTTTGTGCGTCCTGCCAATTCGAAGATCAGGGTGAAATATGGACCGGGATGGTTTTCAGCGATCAGCCAGTTGCAAATGCTTGACGGAACACTACGCAAAACCCTGACGGTTGGCCGGTGGTCGGTATTTATGGCAAAGGTCCAGATCAACTCAAGTACAGAAGATTATATCAGCTACACATGTTGATTCCTTATTTCTAATTCCTTATTTCCTATTACCTTTGCAGCAATTTTGAAAAAGCGATTCTCGCATGAGTACAAACCATTTGTCAGAACAGGAGATCATCAGAAGGGAAAAATTGGTGGAGCTGCAAAAACTGGAGATCGACCCCTATCCTGCAGCCCTATATCCCGTCAATTCCTACGCGTCTGTTATCAAGGCAAATTATAGGGGCGAAGAAAACAAGGCTGATTTTGCAGCGGTATGTGTTGCCGGCAGGATCATGAGCATCCGGGATATGGGCAAAGCCTCTTTTGCCGTCATACAGGACAGCACGGGAAGGATTCAATTGTATATCAAGCGCGATGAGATATGCCCGGGAGAGGATAAGACGTTGTACGATAAAGTCTGGAAACATCTGTGCGATATTGGCGATATTATTGGTGTGAAGGGATTTGTCTTTACTACGAAAACCGGGGAAACATCCATTCATGCTTTAGAGTTGAATTTTCTGGCCAAGGCGCTGAGACCGCTGCCCGTTGTGAAAGAAAAAGAAGGTGAAACTTTTGATGCGGTCACTGATCCTGAATTCCGGTACAGGCAGCGTTATGCCGACCTGATTGTAAATCCCCAGGTGAAAGACACATTTATCCGGCGGACCAGGATGGTCAACGCCATCCGTGATTTCCTCAATGAAAGAGGTGCTCTGGAAGTAGACACACCCGTTCTTCAAAGCATACCCGGTGGTGCAGCGGCCCGTCCCTTCATTACCCACCACAATGCGCTTGATATGCCCTTTTATCTTCGCGTCGCGAACGAACTTTACCTAAAAAGGCTGATCGTTGGCGGGTTTGATTGGGTATACGAGTTCAGCCGCAATTTCAGGAACGAAGGAATGGACAGGACGCATAACCCCGAGTTCACGATCCTCGAATTCTATGTGGCTTACAAGGATTATTTCTGGATGATGGAAACCACGGAACAGTTGCTCGAAAAGGCTGCCCTGGCAACAAATGAGGGAACACTGGTAAAAGTGGGGGACAGAGAAATTGATTTTAAAGCGCCCTTCAAACGGATCAGCATTTATGAAGCCATTCTTGAAAATACAGGTATTGATATCAGTGATATGGACGAAGGGATGTTAAGGGCTGTCTGCGCACAATTGAATATCCATATCGAACCCTCTATGGGAAGGGGAAAATTGATCGATGAGATATTTGGAGCAACATCGGAACACCAATTCATCCAACCCACATTTATCATCGATTATCCGGTCGAGATGAGTCCGCTGACCAAACGGCATCGCAGCAAACCTGGTCTGGTGGAGCGTTTCGAGCTTATGATCAATGGGAAGGAAATCGCAAACGCATATACTGAATTGAATGATCCGGTCGACCAGCGCGAGCGTTTCGAAGAGCAGGTCAAGCTCATGCAGAGAGGTGACGAGGAGGCCATGTTTATCGACAATGATTTCCTCAGGGCACTGGAATATGGCATGCCGCCAACTGCAGGTATCGGTATCGGCATTGATCGGTTGTGCATGCTCCTGACCAATCAATTGTCGATCCAGGACGTGTTGCTGTTTCCCCAAATGCGGCCCGAAAACCCCCAATAGCCAATTCGCAGATCCGCATATATGCACATTCGCACATTCTTCATTGTTCTCTTCTGAAGATTCGTTATATTTAATTGTACTAAAAACGATTGCACTATGAATAATTCATCAATCGCCAGGATTGGTACAATTCTGTACGCCCTGGTAATCGGTTTTTTTGGTATTAATCATTTTCTTAACGCTTCCGGCATGGCGGGCATGTTACCCTCTTTCTTTCATGGTGCGGTATTTTGGGTATACCTCACTGGTGCCGCGCTGATCCTGGCAGCGATTTCATTCATCATTGGTAAACAGACCCGCATCGCAGGATTGCTACTGGCGGTATTCCTTCTCATTATTGTCGTGAGCATTCATTTGCCTGCCGTCATGAATGCACCGGATGAAGCAGCTTCAAGGTTCCCCATGACCAATCTCATCAAAGACACCGGACTGGCTGCTGCGGCCCTTATGATTGCGGGAAAGGGAACTGGAAGTTAAGCGGGCTGGTCTTCATTAAACCCTATGGCGA
>DATHGW010000471.1:0-2036 GCA_035317445.1 Puia sp. | reverse complement strand
GAACGTGCTTTGGGCGAGTGGTGAGTGGCGAGTGGCTAGCCATTCACCACTCGCCTCCTCTACACCTCAAACAACTTCCTCAAACAAACCCAGAGCTTGCTCTTTAATAATTTTCCCTGTTCGGTATCCCTGGTCAGTTCTTCTATCGGTGGGGCATAGAGGTAAGTGCAGTCATCGTATTCCTGTATCTTGAAAGTCGGACTATTGAAAGGGAGTTTGATTTGTTTGGGTTCCAGACCAAAAAGAATGAAGATCTTCGGCGCCAGTTGTTTTTTTAATTCTACAATGTCAATCGGGTTGTTTGCGTGATTCAGGACCGCCACATCTGCAAGGGTCATCTTGCAGGCTTCCAGCATTTTTGTGAGAAAGGCCAACTGATGTTCAGGAATAAAACGATGATCTGCCGATGCAAGGATAAGACTGATTTTCTTCTGATGGGTCCCCAGAAATTTATACCGTGGGGGTTGGCCCGGCGCCGGCTCGGGACCATCCATCTCCCGGGTTTGCTCCGCCACGATCAGCGAATGCTTGAACAGATCAGCGAGCACCCGCTGCGGCAATTGAATTCGATTCAGACTCATATAAGGGGTAATTGAAAGCTGAAAAAATCCGGATAGAGGATGTAAAATTTGACCCTGGTCGATCCAATATACTAACAATTGTTAGTATATTTGTTCCCGTTTTAGTACAAGAAGCAGTTTCTTACCATTACAAAAATAACGTTTATGATCGAAGCCATGGACATCCGGATCAAAAAAGTAGAAAGAAGCAAATTAAGCGAGATCGATTTCAATGAACTTCCCTTCGGTAAGTATTTCACCGATCACATGCTGGAAGTGGATTATGAAGATGGCGAATGGAAAACACCCGAAATCAAGCCTTACCAGGCCCTGATGATGGAACCCTCACTGGCCGCACTGCATTATGGTCAGGCTATTTTTGAAGGGATCAAGGCCTATAAGACCAAAGACGGAAAGGCATTTATTTTCCGTCCGCAGGACAATTTCAAGCGGCTTAATATTTCTGCTGAGCGCATGCAGATGCCCGTCATACCAGAAGAAATATTCATCGAAGGCATGCGCCGCCTGATTGAGCTGGATAAGAACTGGATTCCTGCCCGGGAGGATTACTCTTTGTATATCCGTCCCGTTATGTTTGCCACGGATACAGCCATTGGCGTTAAGCCATCCGAAACCTATAAATTCCTGATCCTCTTATCGCCCACCGGTCCGTATTATGCGGCTCCGATGAAGATCTATGTGGAAGAAAAATACACCCGTGCAGCGCCCGGTGGCGTGGGCTTTGCCAAGAATGCGGGCAATTACGCCGGCGCCCTCAAGGCCTCTGCAGACGCCAAAGCCAGGGGATATGACCAGGTTTTATGGACCGATGCCTTCGAGCACAAATGGCTGCAGGAAGTTGGGACGATGAATGTATTTTTCGTCTTTGGCAATAAGGTCGTGACCCCGTCGCTGGAAGAAGGGACCATCCTGGAAGGCGTTACCCGCGATAGCGCCATTACGGTGCTGAGCGCGATGGGGCTCAAGGTTGAGGAGCGCCGGATCAGCATCGACGAATTGATTGCAGCATATAAAGCGGGCGAACTGACCGAAATGTTTGGTACCGGCACCGCAGCAACGGTTTCCCCGATCAAGGAACTCCGGTATAAGCAGGAGGTGCTGCATTTCGATACCAGCACCTGGAAAACGGCACCTGCTCTGAAAAAATTCCTGACCGACATCCGCGAAGGCAGGAAAGAGGACGCTTATGGCTGGATGATGCCCGTTTAAGAACACGATTTTCTTTCTGATTAAATTTGGAGATTAGTCCCCACATGGTTACCTTTGCCGTCCCAAAATAAAATAGGTTTTCAGCATGCCTACTATACAACAATTAGTCAGAAAAGGAAGAGAGATCATCAGGGCAAAGAGCAAATCGAGGGCGCTTGATTCCTGTCCCCAGCGTCGTGGTGTTTGTACCCGCGTATATACGACGACACCCAAGAAGCCCAACTCGGCTTTACGCAAGGTGGCCAA
>DATHGW010000470.1:0-3708 GCA_035317445.1 Puia sp. | reverse complement strand
AATTGTCTACTACGGTCCGGGTAAAATCTGTTTACAATATATCCCATAATGTCATTGCAAAAATTACCGGGTCCAAAAGGCCGGATGAATATATTCTGTACACTGCGCATTGGGATCACCTGGGTATCGGCAAGCCCGACGACAAAGGCGACTCCATTTACAATGGCGCGCTGGACAATGGCAGCGGAACGGCCGCCCTGCTGGAAATTGCGCGCGCCTTCCGGAACCTCGACCCAAAACCGGAACGGACGATCCTTTTTCTATCGGTAACTGCGGAAGAACAGGGCCTGCTTGGATCAGCATATTATGGACAGCATCCGATCTATCCGCTCAAAAAAACGGTGGCCGACCTGAACATGGACGTTATGGGCCCCAATGAAAAGACTAATGATATCGTGATCACCGGTTTCGGACAAAATGAGCTGGAAGATTATGTGGCCGATGCGGCAAAGATTCAGGGAAGATATATTGCGCCCGAATCGCGCCCCGAGGCCGGACATTATTTTCGATCGGACCATTTCAGTTTAGCCAAAGTGGGTGTTCCGGCCCTGGATGCAAAGGGTGGAATTGATGTTGTGGGAAAAGGAAAGGACTATGGCAAAAAACTGGAAGACGATTATATCAACAATCATTATCACCAGCCAAGTGATGAATACAATCCCGGCTGGACCTTCGATGCAGGCTTACAGGATATGGAACTTTTGTTCATGATCGGCAAGCGCCTGGCTTCCGAAAGCAGCTGGCCTGCGTGGAAGGCGGGGTCGGAGTTTAAGGCGATCAGGGAGAAGTAGTTGATAAGTTGATCAAAAAAGACTGTCATTCCGAGCGGAGCGAGGAATCAGTCGTTAGGCGACTTGCCGTATCTGCTGATTCCTCGCTCCGCTCGGAATGACAAGACTCGCGAGTCAACCAATCAACTAATCAACCAATCAACCATTCAACATATCAACAAAAACAACAACCATGACACCAAGGGTAATCAACAGAACGCTCCTCATCGCAACCGGCATTCTTTTTCTCAGTCAAAAGATCCAGGCGCAGGAATTACACAGCCGATGGGATGAACTGACGGCAAGCGAATGGCCCAAGGCACTGGCGAAATCGAACCAGACCTGCATCCTCCCAATCGGCATTCTTGAAAAACATGGTCCGCATGTTCCCATTGGGTCCGATCTGATCCAGGTAAGAGAATGGTCCTCCAGGGCAACAAAACGCGAATACGCCGTGGTCTTTCCGGATTATTTTTATGGACAGATCAATGAAGCGCGACATCAACCGGGAACATTTGCTCTGTCTGAACGGGTCGTATGGGACCTGCTGGAGGCCACCTGTGATGAAATCGGAAGAAATGGATTTAAGAAAATTGTGATCATCAATGGCCATGGCGGAAATCCTCAACTGATCAGGTATTTTATTCAAACCCGGCTGGAGAAACAAAGAAACTATGCCGTGTATTTTTTTGAACCCGGCTCTGATTCCGTTTACCGTAAACAATTGGCCGCCTTGCACAAATCAGATCCTGCAGGCGATCAGCACGCCGGCGAGAGAGAAACTTCTTCGCTCTTGTACCTGCGGCCCGACCTGGTGAAGATGGATAGCGCCAACAATGAATCTGGTGCTAACCAGAAGCGGCTTGATATCCCCAATGTCTATACGGCGATCTGGTGGTATGCTGATTTTCCCAATCACTATGCCGGGGAAGGTGCTAAGGCTACTAAAGAACTCGGACAACTGGTCAGTGAACATTTTATTGACGGGTTGGTCACAGCACTCAAAGCTGTAAAGGCTGACACAAAAACGCTTGAGCTTCAAAAAGAGTTCTTCGACCGCGTAAAGAAGGAGTAGCTGGTGGACGACAGCTATGCAACAACCACTGTTTCCATTTTTTGGAATTTCTTCCAGCAAAGGGCAAAGAAGAAATGACAAATCAACAATAAATTATTGATAATCAGATATATATGCCATGGCATCATTATCGTATATATCTGCACATGAAGACAGCCATCAAAATACTAGTTTTTCTCATCGGATCTCAGTTTATCACTGGAATGATCCATGCAGAAAAATGCTGTCAAAAGAATGCACCCGCAACAGAAGGTTCCGCACAGTTGTTTTTGTACAACCATCGGAACGCTCACAATAAAGATTCTGTTTACATCACGTATGATCGTTGTGATCGTTCAGGGGCAGGTGTCATCCATGAAGTTTTTTATCCAAAGAAAAATCATACCATCTCCATCGAAAAGATCCCTCCGGGAAAATATTTTGTGACCATTCAATTCCTGGGTGCTCATCACGACCATTTTGAAAAGGTAGTCAAGATCCGTTCGAACGAGGTCAAAACCATTGATCTCGAATTGCAGGACCGTGATGAATTTTCAAAGGCCAATGTAAAAATTCCCACTGACCGCATCGATTTCTCCAGGTTAGCGATTGTCTCCATGAAATAATTTCTGTCCAATCATTTGAATTCGCCTCCGCAAACTATTGTCTGGTTTCATTTATTGCTTACCTTTTCAGGAACATGAAAAAAAGAACCTTCCTGAAATTATCCTCCACCATCATCGCCGGATCCGTATTGTCTCCTATGCTGGGCTGGCCCCAGGGAGAACGGTTGAAAAACTGGGCCGGAAACATCCAATACAGTACGGGTAACCTGTTTTATCCCAAGAGCAAGGAACAGGTGAGGGAACTGGTAAAAAACCATAAAAAATTAAAAGTGCTCGGGAGCAGGCATTGTTTCAATACCATCGCAGATAGCCGGGATAACCTGATCTCACTGAAGAACCTGAACCAATCCATGACCCTGGATGCCGCGTCTAAAAAAGTTTCTATTGGTCCGGGCGTCACCTATGGCCAGCTGGGCCCCTGGCTCCACGGTAAGGGATACGCGCTGCAGAACCTGGCCTCGCTTCCGCATATTTCTGTTGCGGGCGCGTGTACTACCGCAACGCATGGATCTGGTGTAAAAAACCCTAACCTTTCGGCCGCAGTCGCTTCGCTTGAGTTCGTCAGGGCTGACGGAGAAGTGCAAACGCTTTCCAGGGAAAAAGACGGCGAGCGGTTCCGCGCAGCGGTTGTGGGACTCGGCGCGATCGGCGTGATTACGCAGCTTGAGCTCAATGTTGAACCTACATACCTTGTGGCGCAGCGGGTATACGAAAAGCTGCCCATGCAGCAGGTAAGGGATCATTTTGACAAGATCGTATCCGGCGGCTATAGCGTAAGCCTGTTTACGGATTGGCAAAGCCCCTTTGTGAATGAGGTTTGGGTAAAAAGTAAAATTCAGCCGGATGCGGCGCCGGCGACGGTGTCTGAGTACTTCGGCGCTTCGGCAGCAACCAGGAATCTTCACCCCATTGCAGCCTTGTCTGCGGAAAATTGTACGGAACAAATGGGCGTCGCTGGTCCCTGGTATGAACGTCTTCCCCACTTTAAGATGGGATTTACACCCAGCAGCGGGGTTGAATTGCAGGCTGAATATTTTGTGCCTTACCGGCATGCCGTGGAAGCCATCCAGGCTGTTGCAAGACTGGGCAAATTGATCGGGCCCCAGCTGATGATCACGGAAATCAGGACCATCGCCGCCGACGATTTGTGGATGAGTCCCTGTTATCAACAACCCTCCGTCACGATTCATTTCACCTGGAAACAAAACTGGGATGAAGTGCGTAAACTGCTGCCGGTAATAGAAAAGGAGCTGCAACC
>DATHGW010000469.1:0-5250 GCA_035317445.1 Puia sp. | reverse complement strand
ATGGTGATTTTGGTAACAACTGGTCTGTGCTTTCTCCCTATACTCCCTATGTGCAAAAGGACAATTGGTTTTGCCTGGTGTACACGTTTGATGGCACAAATGCAAAATTCTATGTTAACGGTATCCTGATCAATTCATACGCTACGAACATTATTTATTCGCCGGATGCCAGTGACCTTTTTTTTGGCCGGTTAAATAACGCCATTTTTCCTTACTGGCTAAATGGAGTACTGGACGAGGTAAGAATTTACGATCGGGCGATAAACCAGCAGGAAGTAAACGCATTGTGTACTTTATGTAGTTTGCAGGGAAGCTTTATCGGGTCCGAAATTTGCGAAGGGGACAACGGAAGCCTGACTTTCCAGGCTTCTTCCGGCACGGCACCATTTACGATTGTCTATACTGATGGCACAAGTAATTTTACACAAAACAATGTACAATCGGGAGTTTCCTTTGCGACCTCGACGAGTCCAATTTCAAATACAACTTACAAGATCGTGAATGCAACTGACGCACTCGGTTGTTCAACTCCGACAATTGGAGATGACACGGCGAATCTGATTGTTCATCCACGCCCGCAAGCCAAATTATCTGACCAAACCATCTGCACGGCCGATCCCGCTGAATTTGTGTTTTCAGCGCAGGCAGGTACGCCGCCTTTCAATATCACATATGCTTTTGGATTGAATGGATATGCTCAAAATAGCCTGGCAAATAGTTCAACTTTTCCTAGTCCCTTCGCACTAACGGATACAACCACTTTCATTTTAAAATCGGTCCGGGATGCATTCGGATGCCTCAATTCGGTGAATTTGCTCGACTCCATCGTCGTTTTCAACGTCAATCTGCTGCCTCAGGGAAGCATTCTGGGAAGTTCGGGCTGTTCAGGAGACAGCAGCTATTTGACCTTTGTCGCAACGGCTGGCATCGCACCATTCACCCTTTCTTTCTCTGACGGCGCAAATGTGATCTTTGCCAGTGGCATTATATCTAATAAATCGTTTGCGCTACCCAACACACTCAACACTACGGATAAAAGCTATACGCTATTATCCATTAATGATAATAACGGTACGGGTTGTATGCGATTGAATGGATTTACTGCCGGTACTGCAACCATTACTGTTATCCCAGGCCCGATGATTTCATTTGATAACTTGCCAGATGTTTGCAAAAATGATCCTGCTTTTGTCATTATCCAGGCCAAAGAGAATTCAGGGATGACGGGTTCGGGGATTTTTTCCGGACGGGGAGTCACTAGCAACGGCCTATTTAGTCCTTCCGGTCTGGACTCCGGGTCTTATTCCATTCAATACCGCTTTACAGGAACCAACGGATGCGCCGATTCGTTGTCGCGCGACATCCTCGTAAAATCAATTCCGTTCGTCAACCTGGGGCCGGATATCATTGCCTGTATGAACAGCGGCTTTCAACTCCATGTGTCAGGTGCCGCAAGTTATTTGTGGACCCCATCGACCGGAATAAGTGACCCGGCTTCGGCAGATCCCATCATGACCGCTTCTGCAACGACAACCTATGTGTTACAAGCAACAAGTGCACAAGGTTGCAAAGTAACGGATTCGCTGACTGTTATTGTTTCTCCACTGGGCAGGGAAGCCTATCGAGTGCCTAATGCTTTTACCCCGAATGGAGATGGCAATAACGATTGCTTTGGCATTCAGCGTTGGGGTGGCATCGAGCTGCTGGAATTTACAATATACAATCGCTGGGGGCAGCGCGTGTTCTCTACCAAAAATCCATCAGAATGCTGGAATGGATCATTACATGGCGTTCCGCAGGATAGCGGAGGATTCGTCTACATTATTCGCGCCATTACTCCTTGCGGCAATATCAATTTGCACGGAACAGTTTTGCTCATCCGGTGACGATTAGGTGATATGTGCTTAATTTGCCCTTTATAAAGGGCAATTGAATTCCTCCTGATATGCATAACCTGACAAAAATCAAAATCTATAGATTACTGCTTCGCATCAGCTACCTGCCTTCTCTCCTCTTTATTTTCCCCTTTGCATTGTTACGAAAAAAAAACACTTCAAAACTTTTCTTCTTTTTTGATCGTTACGCCATTGGAGGCGCCCAGAAGGTTCACCTCGATATCCTTGAAAGCGTTTCCGATACATTCAAAATGGTTTTTTTTACCAGGAAATCCATCAACAAGAAACTCAAGCAAACTTTCTACAGTCTTCCTTTGACCGAAAATCATGATATCCATTTCTGGTGCGACAACCTCTTGTTCCGGTTATTCAGCGTTCATTATTTTGCCTTTTTTTTGAACAGACACACAGAAGGCATTGTACTGAGTTCCAACAGCACTTTTTTTTACGATATGCTTCCCTTCCTTAAAAAAATCTACCGGATTGAATTGCTGCACAATTTTACTTACGGTAACCATGGCATGGAATTTTTTGGCCTGGCCAATCGCCGGTATCTTGACAAAAGATTGGTCATCGATGGTGTCACCCGAAATAAAATTGAAGCACAGTATAAAGCCTTCAAAATTGACCAAACATGTCTGAATAAGGTTGAAGTGATCGAATATGGAGTTTACATTCCGGCCTCCCTGTCAAGAAAGGATGGATTGCCCCTAAGGATATTATATGCAGGGCGTGGAGGTCCGCAGAAACGCGTTTGGCTGATCAATCAAATTGCTGAGTATTGCATGAACCGCCAATTGCCTGTGGAATTTCATTTTGCGGGAACCATGCAGGCCGATCTTTCGGAAATGGTCAAAGCGAATGCTATCATGCATGGCGAGATCGGGAACCAGGATGAAATGAATTCAGTTTACGCGTTATGCCACGTAATCACGCTGACTTCAGCTTATGAAGGATTCCCGGTTTTCATAAAAGAAGGAATGGCCTTCGGCTGCGTGCCTGTGGTTACTGCACTTGAAGGGAACAAGTTACACTTAGAACACTTGTCCAATGCCCTGCTGATCGATGAAATAACCGATGAATCGCAAGTGGTTTCACTGGGAATAAAAAACCTGCAACTGCTGATTGACCGGCCCGATTTGCTCAATACGCTTTCTAAAAATGCTTATCAATATGCCAGCAAACATTTTGGTAAAACGATTTTTTTAAATAGATACCGGGAAATTTTATTGAAGAACGTCCAGCCCAAAGATTAATATTATTTAATCCTTGGGCTGTGACCGGACTCCGTGCAGGCTAATGCCTTTCGGTATAAATAACGACCAATTTCGGATGTTTTGCTGCATCGGAATATTTACTCGAACAGAATATTCTCGAAGCGTATGGTGTTTCCGTTTGAAGGCGAATTAAAAAACCAAAATTCATATTGTTATTGATCATCCCGGCGACCAAAGTAGTGACATCAATATTCAGGTCTAAGAGTGATGAAGTTGTAGTGGGGATAACAACCTGATTCGTCGATGTAGCAACCGGCTGATTCACCCATGTTACTGTAGAAGTGCTCCACGATTGCGTAATCTGCTGAATCAACATGCTATTGTCCGTACCATAATTTGCATCCACCTGATTACCGTTCAGGGGGGTAGGATCAGAATACAACATGAGCTTCGCGCTGTTTATTATTGAGTTGGAAGGAATATTGCTTAAATCAAACTGCAAGGCTCCGCGCATCCCTACCTGGTTACCACCGCTCGTCCATGAAGCAGCTCCAATTTCCGGAGCGGCATTTGAAGATTGTTCGCTGCCAATCGAATTCCCCCAGATATGCATCTAGGTTGGGTTATTGGAAGGCTGAAAGGTTACTGTGTCGATAATGGCGGGATTAACTTTTATCGTCATCGTATCAATGCCAGTCGCGCCCTGGTTGTCAGTTACCATCAATTGATATACGTAGGAACCGGATACTAGTCCGAACAATGAGACAGATTGACTTGTAGCGTTGTTTAACGACGCCGCACCAGGCCCAGAAACCTGGCTCCACAAATATTCCATCACCTGTCCGTCAGCGTCAGTTCCACTCCCATGAACGGTAATGGTGTCAACAATAAAAGAATACCTACGATCCTTATCATTCGGGTCATTTTAAGGGGGTTAAGATTTGTGAACGGAAAATTATGCCGCAAGCTAAGAAAATTTAACGAGAGCCCGTATAAGTGTATTCGTGTAATCAGCTCTTTATTTTATTGATATGAATAACATAACAAATTGACATGCATACTTTTGAGGCCAATCCGATTCGTAATAAAGAGACTGGTAATTTAGCCTGGAAATTGATCATGGACAAGATTATTAAAGGTATAGCGCTGTTGTAGCCGGAGGCCGCAATGTCTTCTGATTTTCTGATCCCCAGATTACGTATTAGCCGCCACCAGGCATCGTAGACAAGAATATTACTCAGGTTTTCTACGCCGACCTTGTTGAGAAGATAGAAATTTTCTGGAATTTCAATTGGGCGATTTCGAAAGGATGCTCTTGTGACTTGCTGTTCTCCAACGCCGATATTTACCAGCACGCGGCTGCAATATCTTGATTTGCTGTTGGCCAGAAATTGCACATAAAAATCTATGTCCACAAGCCATTTTAAATGGACGTCATAGGAAACATTGCTATTCCGCCGGTGCAAAACGGCACTGGGTGGGCCGATGATGTTTTTGGAAAATAGTGTGACCGGATTGCGTTCCAGCATCCTGCGCCTCCATTTCGGGGCAAAGATTTCCTTTTTGCCGCCCGTTTCAAGATGTATGTTTCTATAAGCGCAAAAAATGAATGAAGCTGAAGGATTTGCCCGAATCTCGTCTAAAAAACAATTCAGGCTGTGCTCATCTCCAAACCAATCATCATCATGCATTAATTTAATCCATTGCCCGGCCGCCCTGCGAATACCTTCATTCCAGTTTTCCGGTGCTCCGAGCGGCTTGATGTTGCGAAAATATTGAATCGGGTATTTCTCCTTGTATTCAAGACACAGTGTTTCCACGGATCCATCGGGACTGTCATCCGTCACGATGACTTCAAAATCGCGGAAGGATTGGATGAGGATGGAGTCCAGCAAACGTTTCAGGTAATCTGCGCGCTTATAAGCAGGAATACAAATAGATAGGAAAACCTGTTCCGCCATTGGACAAAAATAGGATATGGTGGATAAATTATTTTTTTATTAGGAAAGCATTATAAAAGCCTAGCACGGAAATTGTTATCTATTTCTCCATAATCCCATAGCATGCTTGTGCAATTTAATAAGAACATACAGTTTACCAAACTGGTGAAGACTGATGGCAGGTTAAGAGAATTCAAT
>DATHGW010000468.1:0-4537 GCA_035317445.1 Puia sp. | reverse complement strand
AGCCTCATCCACGAAAAAGCGAGGTGTAGTTACATGGTCGTGGTCTTTGTTTTTTAAATTGAAGAACATGGTCATGGCCTCTGCGGCGGCTGTACCTTCATCAAGCAAAGAAGCATTGGTGAGGGGAAGTGCGGTAAGATCGCTCACGACGGTCTGGAAATTCAGCAGGCTTTCCAATCTTCCCTGGGAAATTTCGGCCTGGTACGGCGTGTATTGTGTGTACCAGCCTGGATTCTCGAAGAGATTCCTGAGGATCACGCTTGGAACGATGGTATCATAATATCCCTGTCCGATATAAGATTTAAAGACTTTGTTTTTGGCGGCGACCAGCTGCAATTGCGCCAGATATTCATGTTCACTAACGGGAGGAGTGATCTCCAGGGATTGCCTGCTTCGGATAGAGGCGGGAATGGTTCTGTCGATCAATTCGTTCAGCGAAGCCAGTCCGATGGTCTTAAGCATCTGGTTCGTCTCTTGTTCATCGGGTCCTATGTGACGGTTTGCGAATTCATTCATTTGGTGTTCAAATAAATTCATGTGTTGTGTGGTTGATCTTTTGATGGCGCGAAGTTAAGTCGATTGGTTGATAGGTTGATAAGTTGACTGGTCGATAAGCTGAGTAGCTGACTAATCACTTGATTAACAATATCTTCAAGCAGTTAACTAATCAACTAGTCAACCTGTCAACTTATCAACTTGCCCCAGCACAACGAACGCCGGCGCATCTTCTTCCTCGCGTAGCGCAGCACTCGTCTGTCGGCTTCCATCATGGCTCCATCCCGGAGGACCAAAAATGTAATTCCATTTTTCTTTCCAACCAATGTCTTTACGGGAAATGTCTTTGACTATTTCCTTCCATTCATGAAATACAATATGTCCGGGAGAGGATTTTCCAGTGGGATTGGTCAAACCATACTTTTTGACCTGATACTGCTCATCCGGCAATTCGGGCTGAAATGTTCCGAACAACTGGTCCCAGATGATCAGAAACATGCCCATGTTCTTGTCGAGGTATTTTGGATTGGAGGCATGATGAACGCGGTGGTGAGAGGGGGTCACCAGAATATATTCCAGCCATCCCATTTTTTGAATGAGTTCCGTATGGACGAAAATTCCCCATATCTGTGTGGCGGAATACACTAATACGATGTCGAGGGGACGAAATCCCAGCCATGCCAGCGGGATAAAATAAATAAACCGATATAGAGGCTGAAATACAGAGGACCGGAATCCTACGGTAAAATTCATGAGTTCCGAAGAATGATGCGTAACGTGAACGGCCCAGAACAGGCGCACTTCATGATCGATGCGATGCAGCCAGTAATAGAGAAAATCCTCCATCAGCAGCAGCATAAACCAATAGGTGATCACATGCGTGAACGAAAACCAGTGATGCCGGTAAAAATAATCGAGGACGACAAGATACACCGCCCGGAAAAAAAGATCGATCACGCCATTGAGCAGCATGAGATAAAGATTGGTCACCGTGTCTTTCCAATGGTACAGTTTTCGATGTTGGTAATTGCTCAGGAGAATTTCCAACCCGATGATGAGCACGTACACCGGCGTGCTCACAAAGATCAATATCTGTTCCCTGAGGTTTTCCATGTTGTTCAAAATTAAGCCTTATGGTTAAATTGGTTGTACCTTTCCAGATCTTAATGTATCATTAACAATGAAAAAAGAAGGAGAGGGTCATTTTCCTCCGTTCAGGCCTGGAGAAGGTGGGATGAATTGGCAGAAAAAATCTGCGGAACACCAAAAACAATACAAGTATTTCCTCCAAAAGGCCAGTAAAAAGGCGGTACTCAAGCAATTGCCTGACCTACATGAAACGGCGTTCCGCAAGATTGATTGCATGCAATGCGCCAATTGCTGTAAAAAATATTCCCCGAGGTTCAAAATGCCCGATATTAAACGGATCGCAAAACACCTGAACATGAAGGAGGGCGATTTCATCGAGACCTATTTGACGCGGGATGAGGAGGGGGATTATGTCGTCCGCTCGTTGCCCTGTCCTTTTCTTGGAGAGGATAATTTTTGCAATATCTATGCCGTGCGACCCTCTGATTGTGTCAGATTTCCTTATACCGATGAAGACATCATCCTGAAGCGCCCGCAGCTTACCTTAAAAAATTCTAGTTTTTGTCCGATTGTCTATTCGGTGTTGGAAGGATTGATAAATAGAGAATAGAGAGTAGAAAATAGAAAATAGGAAAGGCGCGTTTCCCTATTTTCTACTCTCTATTTTCTACTCTCTCTTAGTACTCCATCTTCCTCAGCAAAGGCGCCTTGAACCAGGTGGTGATCACTACGAGCAAGGTCATGCAGCCACCAAAAACGACGGAAGGTATCACGCCCAGTAGTCTTGCCGACAGTCCGCTCTCAAACTGCCCAAGCTCGTTGCTTGAATTGATGAACATCGAATTCACACTCATCACCCGGCCACGCATATTGTCGGGCGTCTTCAGCTGCATGATGGTCCCTCGGGTCACCACGCTGATGCCATCGAGCATACCGGCGAGCATCAACGCGCAAAATGAAAGCCAATACAATTTGGACAAACCGAAAATGATGATGCAGGTTCCGAATCCGGCGACCGCCAGCAATAATTTCTTGCCCTGCTGACGACGGATGGGGAAAAAAGTAAGTGCGATCACCATGATGATCGAACCCATATCGGACGCGCCATTCAGAAACCCAAAACCCCGTGGTCCAACCTTCAGGATATCCCGGGCGAATACCGGGATCATCGCAACGGCGCCGCCAAAAAGCACCGCAAACAGGTCCAGCGAGATGGCGCCCAATAATTCCTTTGTCCTGAAAACAAAAAGCAAACCATCCCTGACGCTTTCCCATGTTTTTTGCTCCCCGCGTTCATTCAGGGCGGGCTTGGCATTCAGTTGCAGCAGCACCAGGAACGCTGCGGTGACCAGGATGGCAATGACCGTAAGCGTGCCGGTATTCCCTAAACCGGCGATCAGGAAACCACCCAATGCATGTCCGCTCACGGCTGCAAAGAGCCACACACCCTGATTCCAGGTCGTGGCATTCTGGAGCACTTTTTTAGGGACAATCTGTGCGAGCACCACGCTAAATACCGGCCCGGTAAAGGACCGGATGATGCCGGTGCCAAAAATAACGGCATAGATGCAAAGCACGATCGCGTGGTTGGGTAAACGTGAGGAACTAAAACGAGTGGACAATAAAAGTAAGATGACCGACGCGGACAGATAGAATAAAACGCCTGTCAACAATAATTTTCTTTTTTCACTGAGATCGATCACATGTCCCGCATATAAAGCGAAGGACACGGCCGGTACGAATTCAGCAAGCCCGACAATGCCAATCGCCAATGGCGCATTGGTTAAATTGTACACCCACCAACCCACCAGGGTGCTCATCATCCTCAACCCCATGATGAACAAAAATCTTCCTGTAACCAGGTGACGGAACTCCGCAATCCGTATTGCGGCGTAAGGCGAGATGTTTATGGAATGGTTGGTTTCATTCATTGAATGAACGTAAAAGGATTCTGGCTAGGGCAAGGTAAAATAGTGCTGTCCGGAATCGTAATCCTTATTCAGTGCATCCAGGATCACGTTGAAGTGTTTTGCATTTCCCAGGAAATCGGCATTCCCGGCGTCGATGAAAAGGGTCTTGATATTGTGCTGCCGGATATAATTCGTATAAGTCTCCTGGATGTTAAACAGGTATTCATCAGGTATGGATTGCTCATAAGAGCGGTTTCGTTTTTTAATGTTTTCCTGTAACCTGTTGACCGAAGCATGCAAATAAATAACGATATCAGGTTGCACCAGCTGCTGGTTGATGATCTCAAATAATTTTTGGTACAGCCGAAACTCATCTTCGGGCAGATTGACTTTTGCAAACAAAAGGCATTTGGTAAACAGGTAATCCGAAACAGTGATGCTTTGAAACAGGTCCTTCGTGTGAACCAGTTCTTTCAATTGCTTGTATCGTTCCGCCATAAAAAACAATTCCAGGGGGAAAGCGTACTGCCTCGGATTTTCATAGAATTTAGGAAGAAAAGGATTGTCCGCAAAAGCTTCCAGGATCAGTCGTGCATTGTAATGTTTGGCCAGCAAATGCGCCAATGTCGTTTTCCCGGCCCCGATATTACCTTCAACGCTGATATAATGATAATTCATATGTAAACGCAGCAAGATCCGATGAATAGAGGCGAACCCAGCATGTTGCTGCTCACGCGTAAACTTATTACAAAGAAATAGGAAATGGATCAAAGTCCATTCATATTTTTTTCACGTCCAATGGGTCGGCACATTCCTGCAATAACCGGTGAATGCTTTTGTGTAAAACAGGATGGATCAATCCGGGCGCAATCTCATTCATCGGTACGAGGGTGAAGCGCCGGTTTTGAATTTGGGGATGGGGAATGATCAGTGACGGCTCATCAATAATTTCATCATTGAAAAAAAGGATATCGATATCAATTGTTCTGGGCCCATATTGCAGGGTGCGTTTCCTTCCCATTTTCTTTTCGATATCGAGGATC
>DATHGW010000467.1:0-2084 GCA_035317445.1 Puia sp. | reverse complement strand
TGCTTTGTCTTAATAAAAGACTTTTTAGCTCTATCTACTTTCAGCAAAGCAAGCATCTGACGAAATACGAATAAAGGAATGAATACAATGGTTTTGATAAACCGGAAGTCCCTTCCTTTGATCGCAACAATGGCTATAAAGGAAAGTATGAAGGAAAGCCAGATTCCCAGCCAGAGGATAAAAACCGGCATGCTAATGAAATAATCCGCTGTGGTTACCAGAACGGAACATCCCAATACGATAAACAGCGGCGGTCGCATCAGCACAAAGCCAAAGAAAACAAGGTTAAAATTGTAGCGGACAATTCCCTTTTTAAAAACCAAAAAGCTGTCCTTAAAATATTTAAAATAGGAATGGATCCACCGCGTTCGTTGATTTTCCAGTGATTTGCCGGATGCAATTTTTTCATCAAATAGAATTGCTTCCGGCGCAAATGCAATTCTGTCTACCTGTAAAACAAAATGGGATTGCAGTTTTTTGTCAACGCCGCCCAGATTATCCTTATAGCTGATCCCCTTGTAAAGATCATAATCAAAAGCAATACCCGATCCCCATATTGCTGCTGAAAGGCCAAGCCGCATCCTCACTTCACGCTCAATGAAAAAATTAAACATATCACCGATCGCATCCATCCTGGCATAATTTGAATCAACATTTTTAGGTTTGAAATCCGCCTGAACTACTCTGTATCCTCTCTGAAAATACCTGTTCATTACAGAAAGAAAAGCGGGATGAACCAGATTGTCAGAATCAAAAATAATTACCACATCGTGTTTCCTGACAAACTGTTCGAGTGCAAAATGGATTGATTTTATTTTTGAATGTAGTGCTGTTTCAGGCTTTAAAATGACAATTCGTTCATCCTCGAATTGTAATGTTTCGCCTTCGCAATCGTCAGCAACAACGTACGCTTTGAAATGCTTATAGCCTTGCTTGAGAATGGAATCCACCAGTGGAGGGATAAACTCCGTTTCCTGATGGGCAGTAATAATGATGCCAAAGTCGAAATCTTTATCAATCAGCACCGGCTTGAGATCAACGGGAGATTTAATTCGAAATAACCTGATCAGCCCATATAATAAAAGAGAAAGAAACGGAATGATGAGATAAATGGCTAAAATCAATTGAACAAACAGGAAAATAAAATATAGCAATTTAACCATGGAATTCTTACGTCTGTTTAATGATCAGGGATTCAAATTAACGTAATAGGCCGTTTAATCGAAATAAATTCTGTCAATAAAGTTGTTCAAAATTATGAAAATACTTCACCGCATTATAATTTCCAATGCACAAATAACTACAGTTCAGTAAGTATCATATATAATATACATATGTAAAAAGGCAAGATATTCTGGTACGAAAATTGCACAGGTTAGTAAATAATCCAAGGTATCATTCAGGTGTTATAAAACCTTTTTGATTCACTCAACAAAAATCCATGAAATCCAATCATTCCTCGACCAAGGCAAAAGTATTTTTCTTTCCTGAAACTTTTGTTCAGCGACATTTAGCTAAAATCCTTCATTTTCGGATGCAAAAAAAATCTACCCGCCCGGTCGGTTTGGATCCTGCAAATCAGTCATTCCCTGTTTTTCATGAGTCTTTGTTGCAATCTATTTCACTTGATGTGAAATTATCATTCTGAAGTTGAATCATTCAGGACCGTCTGCAATATTTTAGGCCGTTTGAGATTAAAATCCGTATACCATGAAAACCACTTTTACCCTTTTATTCATTGCATTAACATGCTGTGCAAAGGCACAACAAGTAACCATTGATACCACCATTTTGGGATGGAACGCCCGCATGACTTACTATCCAAACCGAACGGACAGTAGTGAGTGCATTATATTTTTCCCCGGGGCCGGCGAGATTGGAACAGATGTAACCAAACTGAGGATCTATGGTCCGCATTACTGGCTGCTTAATGGCTGGAACGGTGGGGTAGCTTTAGGTAATGGTATCCATTATCCAATCCTGATTTCTCTTCAACCCCCCAATCAGTCTCAACAGCCACCCGCCGTCAAGCAAAGGATTGACGTGCTTCTCAATAGATTCAAAATAAAAAGGAATGCCTTACA
>DATHGW010000466.1:0-4294 GCA_035317445.1 Puia sp. | reverse complement strand
GTAACGCGCCGCTCAGCTTCCTGATGCCAACCTCTTTCGCGCGTTCCGTCGCTTTCGCTGTGGAGAGATTGATATAATTCAGCAGGGCAATGATGAGAATGAAAACGGCCAGTAAAGAAAAAATATAGTTGAATTGTTTATTTCCCTTAGGCGTATCAACCAGTTTCCCCTGGCTGAAATGTACTTCCTTCAATGGCTCCAATTCAAAAAGCCCATGGTATTTGGTCGCGCCAGCTGCGTCCAGCTCCGGCTGTACATATTTGGTGGAAAGCGGAATGAGTTTTTGCGCAAAATTCCTCAGATCGGGTTTTTCCTTGAAGAGGATGAAGGTATAGACGGAAAAATCTTCCCCCATCCAGCTGGTTATTTTTGAAAAATCAGCAGACAGCAACGCGTTGATGGAGATATCTGAATTGGCAGGACGGTCCGCGACAATACCCGTCACCAGGAGGTCTTTGCCATTGCAGACTATTCTTTTGCCGATAACCGAAGCACCCTGTGGGAAATATTTCTTCGCGGTTGTTTCGGTCAGCACAATACAATCCGGGTTTTTTAATGCAGACGCGGCGGATCCTTCTTTGAAAGAAAATAAAAAGACTGAAAACAGGCTTTGGTCTGCCAGGTAAAATCCACTCTCCTTGAACAGATCATTGTTCGATTTGACAGTTGCGGCCGTGGGCTGAAGTCTGGCTGTGGCAGCCACTTCCGGGTACTCACGTTTAAGCGCATCCGCCAGCGGGAACGGCGTGGTTGCAAATGCCATATCTGCTTCAGGTGTTTTCAACGTGAGGGTAATCCGCGCAATCCGGTCTGCGTGTGGATTATATTGGTCATAGGTGAGTTCATGGCTTACATAAGTAAAAATAATGATGCAGGCGGCAATGCCGATGGTCAGGCCGAGAATGTTGATCAGTGAAAAACTTTTGTGCTTGAGCAGGTTTCGCCAGGCAATTTTCAGGTAGTTTTTGATCATACGAGCGGTTGGAGTTGATGAGGATGGAAGATGCCGCTGCAATTGTATAGAATAATCTTCGTCGATATAACCGCAGGATCGACTTTATGCTTTTTTTAACCACCTTCAAATCATATCCATCTTCTCACTCTTTTTTTATACTCCAGGTAAGCATTGCCAAATGTCCTCGATAAATATTTCTCTTCCCGTCTAATGATATACCCTTGTACGATCAGCAGGAGCAATGGAATCAGCAGGATGGTCCACCAATTGCCCACGAGAAATGCCAGACCGGTATACAAAACTACCAGTCCGAGATACATGGGATTTCGCGTCATCGAATAGATGCCATTCGTTTGCAAAGAACGCGCAGGTTTTACCGTGACCAGCGTATTTTTTGAAAGAAAAAATTTTGTTAATGCAGGTAATGCCAAAAGAAAATTCAAAGCAACAAGAAAGTAGCCTGTCAGTCTGGCAACGGTCGTATTAAAGAATGCATGATCCAGGGGCAACCGCTTTTGCAAAAAAACAGAGATCAGAAAAATGGCTGCATAAATCAATGGCGGAGGCAAATAAACGCCGGGATGGTCTTTTGTCATAGGCCAAAAATAGCCGCCTGTGTCTCAAATGCCTGGTAAAAAAACGACATTCTTAGCCGGAGGGCAACTGACTATTCCCGCTGGTTTGTTTGAGATAAAACGCGCTGGGCGGAAATTCTGCCAATTCCCTGAATTCTTTCAGCAGGTGGGAGGAATCGGTATAACCGCATTCTGACGCAATTTCGGACCAACTCCTTAGCGGAAAAATATTCTTCACTTTCATTGCGGCTTCAAAACGGACAATGCGGATAAATAATTTCGGCGAGATGCCAACGCGTTGTCTGAAACTGCGCTCAAATTGCCGGAGGCTTAGGCAAGCTTCGGAGGACCATTCTTCCAGCGAATGCTGTTGCAAGGGATCAAGCATCTTTGTGGCAACAAGGTCGATCGGCTCCTCCGGTTTGCCTGATTGAGCATATTTTCTTTCCAGGAAGGTTGATATGATGGTTACCTGTTCATCGTAGGATGCGGTTTGTCTCAACGTTTTTAGTATCTCATTCACTTCCGGCCCCCAAAATTCCCTGGCGTCCAATCCGGTATTCACTGTGCGTTGCATATCGATGCCAAGCACCCGATAAGTTCCTGTTGGATGAAACATCACCTTAATCATTAAATGGTCCTGGCCAAATAAAAGCCCTACGGGTTTAAATTTCGGGCCGGTCACGATGATCGGAGGCGCAGGAATCTCAACATGAAGCGCCGGAATAATCTTCATCGGGTCGTTCACGAAGAAATAAAGATTTTGTTCTGTATTCGCAAGACAGGTAATAAATGGCTCAGGTTCATTCACCTCATTGCCCCATTGCATCCGGTATACCTGGATCCCCAGGACCAACCCTGAAAGCAGCTGAGACGGTGAATATGTTTTGAAAAAAGGCAGGACTGAAGAAGTTTTCATAAACGCGTCTTATGGAAAAAAAACCGGTTTCACATTAACGCCCCCGGTAGTACGGCAGTCGCCGCATTCAGTATTGCTGGCATCCACACCGGTAAGTCCAATATCCAATGGCACATACAACAGGCTATCATAAAAATAACTATCTATATCGCCGAAGGGAACAATCAAAGGGGCTCCGCAAACGAAAGGGTACACATAATACCAATAAGCGAGATCAACAGAGTTAATAAATATTCTTTTGCTGGATGCCGATCCGGCACTCACAAAACCAAGCACCGGTTCAGCAGGATCGGTCGTGCTATGCATATTGCCGTTCACCTGGGAAGGTTGCGGGTCAAAAAGAGATCCGCGCAGTTCAGTATTTTTCTTGAGATTCTCCCAATATTCATAAGCCTCTTTACTGAGAGCATACTCATGCACGATGATGCTGTAGTGATTTGCCAGCCGTTCCTCACCCTGTACAATAAATTGAAGGGGCTGTTGGTAGATCAGGTCTTCCTGCAATTTAACAGAAGAGCCCAGCAGGATATTGGATGAGGAATTCGTTTTCCAGCATGTGAAAATTTGTTCATCCGGATTTCTTGAAACCAGGTTATGATTTACGTATTTAAGCAGAGAATAATTTTTTGCCAGGTGTTCCCAGGTCTCTGTATACTCCCAGCGATAATACCGGCTGTTTTTTGAATCATCATGCGTATTGAGGTATATGGTGACCCCTTCCTGTGCCAGTCGCCAACCCAGGCTATCAATAGGCGGCGCCTGTTTCGGAAAAATGGAGTCGGACATATATTCCCTTCCATCCGAAGTCCTGATGAATAACTTGTACGCCTGTGTTGGATCGAGCGTGGATAGGTCGACCCGATATTCCCCACCGACCGTCTCAGAAAAAATATAGTTGGAAAAGCTATTGATTAAACTGACCTGAGCACCTGATTCCGGAAGATTCTTTATAGAATCATTCAGATCGCGCGTACGGCTTAACCTGATGATGCCACTGCCATCGTCTGCTTGCGAAACCCCATCCACAACCAGGTAGTGGGGTGCTTGACTCAGAATAGGGGAGTTAAACGGTTCTTTGCATCCAAAACAAAACAGCAGACAAGCGATCAGGGAAACTTTATTCACTAAAATTCAAATTTAGAGATCAATTTATAATAAATAGGTGAATGTAAGAGTTAACGAGGATAACACCCCTTCGGTTGCTAACCCTCACGGTTATGTGACTTGTTATTCTTAGATAAATCAAATAAAAAAAGGGAAGCGTAGAAACGCCTCCCGTGGAGTATTTTGTCCAAGTATTTCAATCACCGGACAACTACTCTGCTTATGAAAATTTAAATTAATTGCAGGTCCTATGGCCTACCAATCCTAATCACGTGCCAGAATGAAATGGCATTGATTAACAAGGAGTTTAGATTCGGCTTCGGCTGTAAAAGTCCGGTTTTGATACAGACACTGTCCTTTTCTGACCGCTTCAGCAGGCCCATTTTGATAAAAAACAACATTTTGCCTATCTTACCAAGTATTGCAAGCACAATTGGCCCATTATGAGCAAGCTTACGAATTTCAGGTGGAGTACGGAGAGTGAACCGCATAAAATGCGCACGAAGGAGATCATTGCGAAACATCCCGAAATAAGGAAACTGATCAGCCGCAATCCATATACGTTATTGATCATCATTTTTTGTGTAAGCCTGCAATTGACCTTGTCATGGCTGCTAAAAGATCAACCCTGGTGGCTGATTTTACTGGCCGCTTACCTGGTGGGCGCTTTTGCCTGTCATACCCTGTTTGTTTGCATTCATGAATGTGCACATAACCTGCTGTTCAAGAAAAGGGCATTGA
>DATHGW010000465.1:0-3094 GCA_035317445.1 Puia sp. | reverse complement strand
CCGATTATGCTACGGGCGAGGTCGAGGCATATTATTATGATAAAGAACTGGAAAAAAATCCAACAAGTGCAGGGCTTCGCCAAATGAAAGAAAAATTAAGCCAAACCTTGCCGGCAAATCATGCAAGCGCTTATGAAAATTATTTTGCGTTGGTAAAATCGGGTGTCCAGGAACCGCTGACTACGCATGCAGATCATTTCAACAGCAATTATGCATACAGTATTGCTGCTTATTCGATGGGTGAAATCTTCCTGAACCAGTTGGGCTATATTATTGGTTCGGAAGTCAGGGACAGGGTACTGCTTGAATATTACCGGTTATGGCGTTTCAAACATCCTAATGGTGCGGATTTTATCCGGGTGGCTGAAAAACTAAGCGGTGTGCAGCTCGATTGGTACAAGGAATATTGGATCAATACGACCAAGACCATTGACTATGCTATTGATAGTTTGTGGGAAGCCGGCGGAAAGACCCTCATCAGGCTTAGGATGCTGGGGAAAATGCCCATGCCCATAGATGTTGTGTTCACATTTAAAGATGGTAGTAAAGAGATGGTCTATATTCCGCAATATTTAATGTTTGGCGAAAAACCCGTGGAAGACAAGGCCATTCCCCGCACCGTTGTTGAACCCTGGAAATGGACGCATCCTACCTATACTTTTGAAATTGCCCACCGGCTGACCGACTGTAAGTTGATTGAAATTGATCCGACACAGCGCATGGCTGATGTGAACAGGAAGAACAATAAGCTGGAATTGAATTGGTAGCCCGCAAAATATAAAGCCATCCGCTTTTGTAGATGGCTTTATAAGTCCAAAACTTGGGAATTAAAGTCTGGCTGATGCGTTTTAAGTCAACAAAACTCATTTTCCAGGATAGTGTCGAATGATTAAGGAGATATTTGATTGGCAACCTCAGCTCAAATTTACTCAGGCCCCGAGGTATAAACAATACTACTTTGTGGTAGTTTGTGAAAAACACGTTAAGATTGAGAAAAGGATCAAAAAATTAACCAATTGATAATGTGCACTATCTGCCGAAAAATTTATTAATGGCCTCAACCCTGTTATTGACATGAAGCTTTTCATAAATGTGATAAACGTGTTTTCTGACGGTCTCCTGGCTGATAAAAAGATAAGAGGCAATTTCCTTATACAAAAGACCCTTCGCCAATAATACCAGGATCTCATTTTCCCTGTTGGACAATACGCGCATCGATTTGCCCTGCGAGCCATTTGACTCCGCACTGGTATCGGCAATGGTTCTGTTTTGAAATGCATTCACAATCTTCCGGGCAATCTGGCTGCTCATCGGAGCGCCGCCGCCGTACAATTCTTTGATGGCATCCAATAATTTTCCTGGTGTCGTTTTCTTCAAAATATATCCGTTGGCGCCGGCGCTCAGGGCTTCAAATATCTTTTCGTCTTCTTCATAAACGGTACACATCATAAACAGTATTTCCGGATGCTGCGGCTTGAGTTCCCTTACGCAATCTATTCCACTCTCTCTTTCACCCAGGTTAATATCCATGAGCACTACGTTGGGTTTCAACACAGGGATTGCCCGGAGTGCCTCTTCTGGTCCGGAAAAACTGCCAATCAATTGATAACCATCGGCCATCATGATAATCTGCTCTAAGGCAGACCGAATGTCCTGATTGTCATCGACAATACAAACTGATATAGCCATACTGCAAAGTTCGAATCATTTACCTATAAAAAAATACCATTTTGTGGTAATGTTAAATAATCATTACTACTAAGTTGCAGGAACATACAGCAGGTATTTCTTCCTGAAATATTCCAGGGGGAAAAGCTGATGGATATCAAATATTTTTGGCCTGGTTCCGCTTGCTGATATTTCCAATGCCAGGTCGCCACCCTTCAGGCAGATCAATCCATGGGGTACTTCTCCGACTTCATCCGGCTGGAGCAGGCCATTACCGGTTTGCCTGCGCAGCAACGGCCTGCTCCAGGCCCTCAACTCTTTGAGTGGTGCGACGGCACGGGATACCACGCAGTCAAATTTCCTGCTTTTGATTTCCTCCGCCCTGCCATGCTGCGTGGTAATATTTTGCAAGCCGATGGCATCTGCAACAGCTTCGACTACTTTGATTTTTTTGCCGATGCTGTCAACCAGGTGAAATTGAACTTCAGGAAAAAAAATCGCGAGGGGAATGCCCGGGAAGCCACCCCCGGTTCCGATGTCAATGATTTCATTGCCCTTCGCAAATTCGAATATGGCGGCGATGCTTAATGAATGCAGAACGTGCTTTTCGTAAAGACTATCGATGTCTTTTCGGGAGATGACGTTGATCTTTTCGTTCCAGGCCCGGTATATTTCATCGAGACGTGTTAACTGTTGCAATTGCTGCGATGAAAAATCGGTAAAATAGCGGGTGATCAATTCCAGTTTGGCTTCGGCTTTTTCCATATTGCTGGTACAAATATGAGATAATACAGAAACATCCACAGGTCAAAAAGCCACCACCAGGGAAATAGGTCCTTCTCACCTAATTTCTGCATGGACCTGTAAAAAACAATCGCCTGAGCCAGGAAGCGGACACCGAATACGCCAAGGGCAAGCCTCCAGTCAGCAAAGATCAGGCTTGCAAAAAATGCCGGGTAAAAAAGAAAATGTGAGACAGCATAAAGACCCAGAAGAAACTGGTGTTTGCCCTTGTAAAACTTGCCTGTGCTGTAATGCCTGGTTTTTTGCTTCATCCATTCGCCAAAATCCTTTTTTGGCTCCGAAACGGTAAAGGTACCCGGATCGATCACGATTCCCGTGTTGTGGCCATTGGCTACTTTGTTGATAAAAAGGTCATCGTCTCCGCCCGGCAGGTGATTGACCGCCGAAAATCCCTTGTTCTTTAAAAAAAGATCTTTCTTATAAGACAGGTTTCTGCCCACGCCCATATAAGGATTTCCCGCGAGCGCATAAGATAAATATTGCAGTGCAGAATGAAAGGTCTCAAACCGGATGATCTTGTTGAGCAGGCCGGGTCTTTTATGGTATGGACTGTACCCCAAGACGATCTCAATTCCGTTTGCATAGCCATCCTGCATTCTTTGGATCCAAAACTCGCTGGCAG
>DATHGW010000464.1:0-5219 GCA_035317445.1 Puia sp. | reverse complement strand
AGGGCGTTCTGGCGTTGGCGGACCAGACCGATGAGAATATGGGAGGATTTCAGTGCATACCGGAATTGTACCGCAGTTATGAAACCTGGAAGCTTACACAACCGCAGGACCGCGACCATTTCAAGCCTGACGTAACGGGTTTTGAGATTGTAAAAGTGAAAATGAATGCCGGGGACCTGTTGATATTTAACAGCCTGCAGCCACATGGCATCAGGCCAAACAGGAGCGGCGATAAAGTGCGCATTGCCCAATACATCTCCATGATGCCCGCCGAAGAAGACAATGGCGCACTGCGCGAATGGAGGATTACGTCCTGGAAGGAAAGACAGGCTCCTGAAGGATATGCATTCCCGGGAGATCCCCGCGGTTGGGAAAAAACAAAATATCCTGCAGCGGTATTGTCTGCATTGGGCAAAAAATTATTGGGACTCGAGAAATGGTAAACGCAATCAATATATCCACGAAGGTCACCCTCAACAATGGCATTGACATGCCATTGTTGGGACTGGGTGTTTACAATATGCATGGCCGTGAGGCCGAGGATGCCGTTGCTTATGCCTTGGAGACCGGTTACCGGCTCATTGATACGGCCGCCATGTATCAAAACGAGACTGAGATCGGGCATGCCGTTAAACGCAGTTCGATTCCGAGATCCGACATCTTTATTACGACCAAGGTCAATAATGCCGATCAGGGCTTTGAATCAACCTTAAAGGCATTTGAAACGAGCATGAACAAATTGCAGGTCGATTATGTTGATCTTTACCTCGTGCACTGGCCACTGAAAAAAACCAGGAAGGATACCTGGAAGGCGCTGGAAAAGATATACGCAGGCGGACGGGCTAGGGCGATCGGCGTCGCCAATTACCTGGTACCCTTCCTGGAAGAACTTGCCACTTACTCAGATCTTGTGCCAGCCTTGAACCAGGTAGAATTTAGTCCTTACCTGTACCAGGATGACCTGCTCAGCTATTGCCGCAAACATGCCGTTCAATTACAAGCTTATTCTCCACTGGTCCGCGGACAAAAAATGAGCGATCCAAGACTGCAGAAACTGGCCGAAAAATACAACAAAACGCCCGCGCAGATCATCCTGCGATGGGATATTGAACTCGGTGTTTCTGCCATCCCCAAATCATCCAGTCCGAAACGACTGAAAGAAAATTTTGACATCTTCGATTTCACACTAAGCCAGGAAGATGTGGACTGGATGAAAACTTTCGATGATCGGTCCAGGGTTGCGGATGATCCGGTGATTTTTCTATAAATTAGCATCTTTCACCGCAGATAAAGATATTGCCATGAAATCCCTGATTGTCCAAATATTGATGCTGATCAGTTTTCACAATGTCTTTGCCCAGACAGAAAGTAACGATTTCAGCATCGACGGCATTCCGCAAAAACTAAGCTGGGTCAACAGACCGGCGCGCTGGAGTTACGAGAAAAAAATACTGAAGATACAGGCCGGAGCCAAGACCGATCTGTTTCTTGATCCCCGGCATGAATATAGCTTCACCAACTCTCCCAAGGCAATCTTCATTGCACCTGAGCATTTTCTGCTTTCAGCCAGGACAACTGTTGAATTTAAAACCGATTTTGACGCAGGCGTGTTGGTCATTTACGCAGGAAAGACCTCCTGGGCCAAACTTTGTTTTGAATTCTCTCCCGACAAAAAGCCTTTCATTGTCTCCGTAGTGAATAATGGGATATCGGATGATTGCAACCACGTTCCCATTGAAGGCAACAAAGTGTTTATTAGAGTGTCGGGATTGGGCGGCCATGTTTTCGTCTTCCACTATTCCTTAGATGGCAAATACTGGCAACTTGTAAGGTATTTTTCTCTCGCGACAAAAGAAAAAGTCAGGGTGGGATTTTCTTCACAATCCCCGACAGGTACGTCCTGCGAAACCATTTTCTCTGAAATATCTTATCAGGAAAAGAAATTAAAAGACGTGAGAAACGGGGAATAGACAAAATATATTTCAACTGATACGCTTATGCAAAAAAGATGGTTTGTCTTGTTTTTTTCATTTCTTTTTAGCCTCGCTGACTATAGTCAGACGAGCCACGCATTTATCGCGGCAAAAGGAAAAGATATTATCGGTCCGGACGGGAAAAACTTCCTGATGAAAGGAACCAATCTGGGCAATTGGCTGGTGCCCGAAGGATATATGTTTAAGTTCAATCGTGCCAATTCCCCGCGGTTGATCAATGAAACATTGTCTGAACTGATCGGTCCCGATGCAACAAATGCTTTCTGGAAAAAATATTTGAACAACTATATCACTGCCGGGGATATTCATTATTTGAAAGAGTTGGGCATGAACTCTATCCGTGTTCCCTTTAATTACCGGATGTTCACCGATAATCAGTACCTGGGCGGCCTGGGAGAAGTCAAAGCTTTTGCGTTGCTCGACAAACTGGTCGGATGGTGCAAAAGGGAGAAAATATATGTACTGCTGGATATGCATTGCGCACCAGGTGGTCAAACCGGCGATAATATTGATGACGGTTATGCTTATCCGTTTTTATTCGACAGCCCGGAGAGCCAGGAGTTGACGATCCGTCTTTGGCGAAAAATAGCCGCGCACTATAAAAATGAAACCAGCATCCTTGGCTACGACTTGCTTAATGAACCGATCGCCACTTATTTTGACGCCGGTCATTTCAATGCTTTGCTCGAGCCGTTGTATAAAAAGATCGTGAAAGCGATCCGCGAGGTAGATCCCAATCACCTCGTATTCCTGGGTGGTTCGCAATGGGATTCTAATTTTAAAATTTTTGGCGCACCCTTCGACAAGAAGCTGGTCTATACTTTTCACAAATACTGGACAGCCACTACCCGGGATGCGATCCAGGAGTATATTGACTTCAGGAACAAATACCAGGTTCCGATCTATTGCGGGGAAACCGGGGAGAATGACGACAAATGGATCATGGAATTCAGAAGTCTACTTGAACAGAACAATATTGGCTGGCATTTCTGGCCGTACAAGAAGATGGATAATACAAAGGGGATTGTGACCTTCAAAATGCCATCCACTTATGGCCTCGTGAAGGATTTTGCGGATACGACCAGAACAAGTTTTGAAAACATTCGAAAATTTCGGCCAAAAGACGAGGATGCCGTTAAGAAAGCGCTGGATGAATTCCTTACAAACTGCCTGTTTCCCAACTGTACACCGAATGGCGGGTATATCTCTGCATTAGGCCTCGGGAAATAACCTGGAAATGTAAAATAATAAATGTAAAATCTAAAATGTAAAAGTAAAGAGTGTCCTCACTTTTACATTTTAGATTTTACATTTTTTATTTCACGGTCACCGTGATGGCTTTCGCAAGCTGGGCTCCGTAAGAACGATGGATGCCGTCGCCGTATTGAAGCGCCAACCGGTGTTTGCCCGGCGTTAAGGTGATGGTTGCTTCTTTTTGAGCTTTTCCATAATGATAATGGGTAGCATCCTTGGGCACCACGGTTCCGGCTGCCAAAGAATCTCCGGCATCGACCAAAAGGTGATGATGGCCGGATCCGGCTACGATTGGACCGGCTGTATCCAGTTGGATTCCTGCCACACCAAATTCCACCTTCAACGGAGATTTAACCGTTTGACCATTTTTTAAATTGATGAAAAAAACTTTGGCGCCTGCCGGCACGGCTGGCAAAGGTGTAACGCTGGACGATACCGAATCATGCTTCATGCTATTCATGCTGGTATCCTGGGCCGCTGCCGTTGCGGTATCCGTGGTTGTTGTTTTATCACTGGTGCTATTACAGGCAACCACTGCAGCCAATAATACAACAGGAATAAAATGTTTTGTTCGCATTGTTTATTTTTTAAGGTTATTAAAATGTGGGAATTACCTACAAGGTACTCAATTTATGTACCATGAATTGCGGCGATGAAAATTATTTTAATCCTTTACCCAAACCGTTTTATCTTTCACAGCCCCGCGGGAGCCCGGTACAGAAGGGATCTGCACATACCCGATATAGAAAAATCCCATCAGGCGGTCATTTTTCTCCAACCCAAAAAAGGGTTTCGCCCTATCATTGTAGGTTATACCACCCGTGCTCCAATATCCACCCAGACCATAGGCAGTCGTTGACAAATAAATATTCTGCACCGCACAGGCCACGGCCGCAATCTCTTCGATTTCAGGAATATTGGCCTGCTCGTTTCGTTTCATGCCGATGGCGATAACATGCGAACAGGCCAGGGGCGTTTTTAAGAGCTTCTGGTATTTATCTTCTTTGAATTTTTCTACGGCCGTCTCGCGGTAAAGGGATGCCTGAAAATCCGCCAGCTTTTGACGTCCCGCCCCGCTGAAAACAGTAAACCGCCAGGGTTCTGTTCTTTTATGCGTAGGCGCCCAATTCGCATTGTCGAGCAATTGCCAGATCACATCATCCGGTACCGGCTTGCCGCTCAGCAACTGATCAGTAAAAACACTTCTTCGCGATCTGATCAACGAATTGGTCTGCTCCGGATCAAAATGGCCTTCATTAAATTTTTCCATGCCTGATATTTTTTTGTATACGTGAAGCCCGGTTTAATTAAAATGCATCGATGATCGCGTGTTTGAGCGTTCCGACGCTCCAGGTACCCGGAACGATGATCCTCCGGATGGTAAAAAGCGGATCCTGCTCATCCCTTTTTTCGTTCAACTGGAAGGCGGCCAGGAAGCCTCTTTTTTTCAGTTCCGGAATCCCTTCCCGGTTCCATAGGCCGAAAGGATAGGCAAAATAGCGTATAGATTTCCCCGTTATGGTTTCCAATTGCTGCGTTGGCTTGTCTATTTGGACGACCCAGTCCCGGCCCTGGTATTTTTTAAAACTGTGATGATCCCAGGTGTGAGAGCCTATGACATGCCCCATATCCGACAGCGCCCTGACCTGTTCACGACTCATATAGTGGGGCTTGCCAAGCGAAACAGTCATAATAAAAAACACACCCTTGAACCCATATTTCTTCATTTCGGGCATGGCAATCTCGTATTGATCGAGATCGGTATCATCAAAACTGAGCATAACCGGCTTTGAAGGCAAGGGCTTTCCTCCGGCTAGCCAGGTGTAGAGTTCATCGGGCAGGACCGTATGATAGCCGCTGTCGGCGAGCATTTTCACCTGCTTCCGGAAGGAGTCCACCGGAACGATATAATCTTTTGCCCTCTTTGAATCGGTTGGCCTCCAGTCCCTGATCTGGTGGTAGCACAGAATC
>DATHGW010000463.1:0-2016 GCA_035317445.1 Puia sp. | reverse complement strand
ACATAGACAAAGGGCCTACGTCGATGAAGATTCCAGCCATGTCCAGCGCCTCCCGCAAGGATCCACCCCCGTTATTGCGAAGGTCTATGAGCAGGCCATCAATATTTTCTTTTTTCAGGTTGACGATGGCTTTTGCTACATCATTCGCACAGCTTGCTGTACTTTCTCCTTCCGCGTCCGTATAGAATCCCGGCAGCGAAATGTATCCAATCTTTTTGTCGGATTGTAAAATAAAACTCTTCACCACATTGTCGTCATTCCGTACTTTTTCTTTGACGAGGGAAACGCTTTTTACGAGACCACTCGTTTTTCTTATGGTCAGCAGTAAAGGCACATTGCCGGCCATGTCGAGCATAGACAGCGCTTCTTCGGCACTGGCACCCGTAAGATCGACAGGTGGTTTGTTGTCAAATGCCATTTGCAACACTTCGTCGCCTTTGTTAAGTTCACCGGTTTTCCAGGCCGGACCTCCGGGCATGAGGTTGGCGATTTCAAGGTCTCCTTTATCGTCCTCGGCGATCGAAAAGCCATAATATAATCCATCACTGTTCAGGTCTGTAAGAAATTGATCTTTTTCCGCCGGCGAAAAGAATTCCGTATGCGGATCGAAATTACTTGCAATGATCTCGCAGAACAAGGTAGCAAGATAGGTCTCAAACCCGGTTGGCGTTTCCAATACCCTTTTGATCTTACGCAATTCAATACTGCGGATTTTTTTTCTTGATTCTTCTTCAGCTTGCGCAAATAATTTCTGATCGGTCCCTTCCGTGTGATCGGCTTTGAGCGCCAGGGCATCGTTTATTTTCAGTATCACTTCATATTTCAGCCACTGGTTCCATTTATACTGGTATTCCTTTTCAGATGCCACAAAGTGCAGACTGTCGGGAACAAAGGATATTTGTTCATGAAGAGAGAAATCGAAAGGTTTTTTCATTATGTTGTCAATGGTCGAATCCGCCTTTTGAAGGCGCAGCCGGTATAGGGCAGTTAGAGCATCCAAAAAATGCCAGCCCCGTCCATTCAGTTCATCATCGATTTCATCCCGGTACACCGATAAATCATGAATATCTTTTGCTGTGAAATAAAGCTGATCATCATCCAGTCGTTCAATGAGCCTGTCGAATACCTGCCTGGAGAAAAGATCATCTACTGCCCTCGGACTATAATGATTCAATTCAATGACCCGTTTCAATAAAACAGCCTGTTTCTGAAATTTCGGTGAAGATTGGGAAAATGATGGTAAATCAGTTAAGCAACAAATCAGCAAAAATCCTAAGAGTCTCGTAAAAAACATGTTCAGCTTAAAAAGGTTTATCAAGTAGACACAAGTTAAATAGAAAACGAATGCTACTGAGTAACGAATTTCCGGGGATAAAATTTTCAACAGCCGGACCTAATTCGCGATGATCCTGAGATCGCGTTTCCCGACGGTTAATTTGGTTGGATTTATCGTTAAGAAAGGTTAAAAAGGGGGCGATCAATTATTTGCTGCCGTTGCCTGTTCTTCTTTCAAATTGACATCAAATACATTCAAAACAACCTTCCAGTTGTTTGCTGTATTCTGGAGTGTTAATTCAATTTTCAATTTCTTCATTTCTCCTACGGCAGGGAGCAGGTCAAAAGCGATGGTGGTCGTTTTTCTTTGTTCGCTGGGGGTTTTGTATTGACCTGAAACGATGAATGGTTTTTCACCATCAATTTTTATGATCGTGTTTTCTATCTGTTCAAAAATTTCCTTAAACTTTATTGTTGCCAGGTTGAAGTCCTTATTTTCAAATGCTGTGCAGCTCCAGCTATAGGCATCATTGTTTGAAACCAGATAGCGCGTCACGGTACAGGATGAAGACCCGGGGACCTGTATGGTTGATTTATATTCGGCGTTTTGCTGGCGTTGTGCGATGAGGTCACCTTTAATGTTCCGGAAACGGTTCGGGAAGTCCTTGATCACTTTTTCGAGCGCGGTATTTGTCTTGTTGGAAAAGACATCCTGTGCACGGATACTGCAGGAAGCGATGA
>DATHGW010000462.1:0-4642 GCA_035317445.1 Puia sp. | reverse complement strand
GCTTTTGCGCCCCTGGATCAGCATTTTATTCAGGTTGTTCTGCACGAAATATCCTCCGATCATAAAAGGGACGACCAATAGAACCAGGCCCAGGGTAGTCCATATCGATGTGGGCAACGCGGGCAGTGTAAAGATGATTTTGGGCAATACATTTTTCCAGTTCAATTGATTGGTAAAATACAGAATGAACAATAGAAAATAGTAGGGAGAAGTAAATCCCAGGAATCCCACCAGCCATTCCTGTAAACGGAATGGCCGCATAATGATCAGGGCAAACAAGACCATCAAAACAAACGCCACAGCAGGAATATAAAGCAGCGTGGCCAGTCCTGCCAGCAACCCGATATTAAAAATGGCGGTCACGGGTTTATTGCTGTTGTACAGTGCGATCATCCGGTAAAGACACCAGATCATAATGGAATTGAGCAGCAGGGGCGCCGAAAAATGATTCCAATCAGGCAATAAGGAGGTAACCAGCAAGTATGACATTCCCGGCAGATAATTGGGCTTGGGCAAAATGCGGTGATAATTGCAAATGCTGTTGAACAATATGGCCTGGGTGAACAACAACAGGAAGCTCAGCACCGCGTAAGGAAAAGCAGCCTGATGAGAAAGTGAATTGATACCATTTACGATAAACCGGTAGAGATAATTGTCCTCTTTGTGGAGCACCGGCAATACCGGGTGCAGGAAAATGGAAAACTTAAGTAACAACGCGTAAACAACCAGTACCAATGCATTGGTTGAATTTTTTTGTTTAAATATGCCGATCACCTATTGGGAATTTAAAAATCAATTTTTGCGAAACAAAGATAATTCCTGTACAGGCATGGCATCACGATTTGTTTACTGCTCACCTGCTTCCCGAAGCGCGGCATAAATTCATAGCCCTTATCCAGGTTCCTGAGCGTAGGATAGCGGGTAAGTTTTCCTTCAGGCGAAATGCTCTGGTCGCTCAACAACTGCGTTCTCCGTTCAAACTGGTTGTAGAGAAAATGCAATTCGCCACCGGTATTCACGATATGATGAGAGATGAGGTTTTCTGAATCGTCATCGAACTGGCTTTTGGGAATGACATTGCTCCATTCAAGATTGCCATCCTTGTCAAAAGAAAGCACCAGGATGTTCTCCGCATTGTAGCGGGTGGAATTGCCATAACCACCGTAACGGTTATAGGGAGAATAGGGATTATAATAAGAAGAATAGTAGTCCATCGGGTTCGCAAATGAGTTATACCCGTACATGTAGTCCCAGCGGTTGAAGGTTGACCCGCGTGTAGTGGTGTACTCAGATTCACTGACCACCAGGTAACCGCCATTTTTTTGAACAATCACATTCTTGAGGAAATAATCGTTAAAAGCCATTTTTACATTCGATTCCGAACTTTTCGCGAGCGCGCGCAGTTCATCGTTAAAAACCGTCAGGGTCTCCTTCAATTTGCTGTTGGAAGATGCGTCCCAGATGGTCGTGTAGAGACCTTCAATATTTCCCTTGCGTTGTTTATAGTAAAACCCGGTCAGGACGTAGCGTTTGTTGTTGTTGTCTACCTTGATCTTGACATCATCGAGCAGGCGGTCATTCGTCCCAAGGTCCCTGATGGCAAAAGTGTCTGCGGTGGCGCCTTTGATCACCAGGGCCACTTTGGAAATGTAGTCGCTATTGCTGCTGCTCTTCATGAATTTGGCGAACACGAATTGTCCGTCGTTATCCACCAGGAAATTACTGAACATGTCGCCACGTTCTTCTATGGCCAGATTGATCCTGTGTCTGTCGATTAACTCAAGCTGGCCATTATATAAAAAGGAGGTGAAGAAAAAAGTGCGGGGATTCTTGCTGTTGATCTTAAAGACCATGATCTTTTGTTTGTCCTCGCTGACGATGGTCGAGTAAATTTTGTTATTGGCTGCGAAATTGATTTGGGTGGTATCCAGTTCAACGGGATCGCCCATTTTCCTGCCCATACCATCTATCTTAACAGCCGTGCAATGAACAATATTCTTGCGTTGGATTTCATAGATCATGTAACAAAAATCCGGGTACTGAATGAAGTCAATATTGAGGTATTTTTCCGGCAAAAAATCTTGTTTCTCACGGTTCAGCAAACGCATGTTGTTGTCGTAAACGCAGATGGCATTCTCTGTACGGTTATTCTTAAAAACGAGCACATTCCCGTTGATCTTTCCAATAATCTCAAAATTTGTTTTTTTGCCATCTTCCTGCTCAGGATTAGAGTAGGTAATTCTTTGTGCAGGCAGGAAAAAAGGGCTTACCAGGAGCAATATTGCAAGCAATGCTTTCATAGCTGAATTTCTTTTACCGATGGCTACTTTAACCATATTCCGATTGTAAGATAATTAAAACTTTAATGCAATGTTGTTACAAATATGCAAAACTAATCGGGGGGATTTACTTCAAAAAAATGAACCCCTGATTCTGTATTTACTTATATCTTTGTGTGCGCGTCAGGCTTAGCCTGGCGCAATTCTTTGCTTGCCAATCGCGCCCCTTCAGTAAAACAATTAATAACTCATGCCTCAGTGAGCAAACAAATCAATAAGGTAACACTCGCCAACTTAGTTATTGCATTAGGGATTATCTACGGAGATATAGGTACCTCGCCCCTATATGTGCTCAATGCCATTATCAACAGCCGGGTGATCACCGAAAAACTGATATTGGGTAGCTTATCCTGCATCATCTGGACCCTGACGTTGCAAACCACCGTTAAATATGTTTGGCTGACGCTCAAGGCAGACAATAAGGGTGAAGGCGGGATATTTTCCCTGTACACCCTGGTGAGAAGGCAAAAAAGATGGCTGGTGCTTCCGGCGATGATTGGCGGCGCAGCCCTGCTGGCGGATGGTATGATCACCCCGCCCATCTCTGTCACTGCCGCCATCGAAGGTTTGCGCCAACTTCCTGGTTTGAAAGATTTTCAGCAAACGCATATCGTTTACCTGGTCCTCGGCATCATGGTGGTACTTTTTTTTCTGCAGCAGTTCGGAACAGATTCGATCGGTAAATTATTTGGCCCCATCATGTTCATCTGGTTCACGATGATAGCCGTTTTGGGTAGCATTCATTTGGTCGACGATCTCTACATATTCAAAGCACTGAGTCCGTATTACGCCATTGACCTGCTGACGACCTATCCCAGGGGATTCTGGATCTTAGGAGCCGTTTTCCTTTGTACAACAGGTGCTGAAGCATTGTATTCTGACCTCGGTCATTGCGGCCGGCAAAATATCCGGATTTCCTGGATCTATGTCAAGCTTTGTCTTATCCTGAATTATCTTGGACAGGGCGCCTGGCTGCTGGCAAATTATGACCACAAAGTCTTTAACACCAGTTCCGGCAGTGTATTTTTCAGTATCATGCCCCAGTGGTTCCTCATTCCCGGCATTATCATCGCGACCGCGGCGGCCATCATCGCCAGCCAGGCATTGATCAGCGGATCATTCACCCTGATCAGCGAAAGCATGCGTCTGAACCTCTGGCCAAAATTCCGGATCAATTATCCCACTGAAGAAAAAGGGCAATTGTATATTCCCGCCATCAATTTCATGCTCTTCCTCGGTTGTTGCGGAATAACGCTGTATTTCAGAAGTTCGGCGCATATGGAAGCCGCATACGGCCTCGCAATCACCCTCTGCATGCTGGCGACGTCTATTTTATTTGCCAATTACCTTATTTCAAGAAGGATATCCTCTGTACTGATCTACCTGTACCTCGGTGTTTACCTTACCCTGGAAGGTAGTTTTCTCTATGCCAACCTCGACAAATTCAAACACGGGGGCTATGTGACCCTGATTGTGGGTGGCGGCCTGTTCGGCGTGATGTATGTCTGGTTCCGTTCGAGAAAGATCAAGAACCGCTATGTGGAATTTGTGCGAATGGAACACTATATTCCCCAGATCCAGGAGCTGAGCAATGACAGAACCGTTACAAAATTCGCCACACACCTGGTGTACATGACGAGTGCGAACAATCCCAAGGAAATCGAACACAAGATCATTTATTCCATTCTGAACAAGAAACCCAAGCGGGCGGATATTTATTGGTTTGTACACATCGATACGCTGGATGATCCTTATACGGCAGAATATTCTGTGGACCACATCATTCCAAACGATATCATTCGCGTGGAATTCAGGCTGGGATTCAGGATTGAACCAAAGGTGAACCTGATGTTCCGGAAGGTGGTGGAAGACCTGGTCAACAACAGGGAAGTGAATATCACCAGCAGGTATGAGTCACTGGAAAAGAACAATGTTGTGGGCGACTTCCAGATCATCGTGATGGAAAAATACCTGAGCCAGGACAATGAACTGCCGTTTTTTGAACGCGTCATTATGAAATTGTATTTCTGGCTGAAAGAGGTTAGTTTGTCGGAGGAACGGGGATTCGGACTTGATCCCTCGAATGTGACCATCGAGAAATTCCCGCTGATCGTGTCTCCCATACCCAGTTTCAATTTAAAAAGAACCGGCGAACAATAAGTGCTCACTAAAACGGCGAACCCTTGCATCCGACACTGGTTTATATCCTTGTGGGCTATGTGCTGCTGCTGGTTGTCGCCTACTTCATCCAGGAAAGGTTTATTTTCAAGCCGGAGAAACTACCCGCAGATTTCAAATACCGG
>DATHGW010000461.1:0-10649 GCA_035317445.1 Puia sp. | reverse complement strand
CCTTGGGATCGGGGTTCATTTCTCCCAAAGGAGGGAGCTTTTCCCATTCCCAATATTCATACTTCGGCTTCTGATCTGGACGCTGTTTCGGGCTGCGTATGGTGAAAACCGGATAGTATTCTAATTCTTCTGACGGCATTTCATAGCCCAGGATCATTCTATAATTTTCTATATTTAAATCCTCATTCAACCACAACTTTGCTTTGTCCAATGACAAATACAACGGCATTCTCCACCTGTTGTCGCCATCATTGTGGATATTCTTCATGGCTCCATTTGCATCTCTGGTTATTAGGGTAAAGGTCCATAGTTTGGTTAATTCCCCCGTTTCCTTATTGACTAATTCTGCAACGGAATAAAGACCCGGCAGAAAGAACATGTCCTGATTTTTGGGTTTTACAAAGTAGGGAACCTTGTTTTTCCATCCTTTTATGCCCCGATGCTCATAAGTACCGGTTAATGGAATCAAACAGCGTCTGTCTTTTATTTTATGCCAATAACTTTTGGTATCATCAAGAATTCTTTCGCTCCTGGCATTCAGCATGGTTGTTCTTTGTTTTGCAAATGCCTTTTCATCCTTAACATAAAATGGGATACAACCCCACTCCATTAATTTCAGATGTAATTGATGATCCTCCCGGCTGCGGTAAATAATAGGATGTTCGCCGTATGCGTGACCAATGATGTGATCCCTTATGCCAAATTCAAGATCGATTTGATCGTCCATGATCAGATCGGGAAAATAATCGGAGATCGTTTCCAGCTTAACTTTAAATGAAATATCGTAACACATGACTACGCTTTGTCTAATTCTTCTAATTTGATGCGGATCTGCTGGGACCCGTATTTTAAAATTATGAAAAGTTCGCCAAATGCAATATCCAGCTGGGGGTAGATGGTTTTGTCCCCGCCAATCCTCCAATTCGTATTTTTTTCAATATACCGGCGCATGTTTTTTTCATATTTCAGGTTCAATCTTTTTTCCACCGATTCTTTGCTCGCAATCAACGATGAAAAGACCACCCAGTCAGAATCGGCTCTTAACATGTCCAATATCTTGTCCCGGTGCTTTTCCTTTTCCAGATCGAGGATGGCAGCCCATTTGTCACCCTTCAATGCACTCAGATGAATTTGGGCGTGACTTAGGGTTCCGTAATGGCTAAACAGGATATACTGTTTTTCCTCGTCGGCAAAAGGATCTTTTGCGGAGTTAAAGGTCTGGGATACCAAAAAGCTTTTACCCGCCTTCCTGAAAGCCTCGATAAACCTGCCCTGGAACCGTTCAAATGGATTGAGCATCGCCTTATATTTTTACCTTTAAAATTTCATCGATCCGCGTAGTGTAACAGTGCGACCGTTTCAGTTGCCGCAAATGCCATTTCTTGCTATAGCCCTGCCGGGCACACCTGACCATATCCTTGCCGAGCGATTGATTGAGTTTGTCAATCGTGGCGCCCATGATCTTTTCCCTTGCTGTCTGGGTATCATCATAAATCCCAAACTGAACCTGATCCTCCGGCACCAGGTCCATGGCCGTGATGCCACACTTATGATAAAGATAACCGGTTTTATAGATGATGGCGAGGGCCTTCATCGCCTGTTTGATCAGATGCGAAGTGTTATTGGATGCTACAGTCAGCGCCATTTTGATGGATCTTTTATACTGCGGGTCTTCCCTTCGGAACGGATTTGTCTCGACAAATATCTCGATCGCTTTTGTACAGGATTGCTGAGCGCGAAGCTTTTCGGCGACAATCCCTGCATAGGACGCCAGGGCTTCACCGACCTCATGTTTTGTCCCGAGCAATTGCCCGAAACCGCGGGCCGTACAGATATTTTTCTTTGCCGGCGTTTCAAACGCCCATGCGATTGCCGGCGTCCCCCGGAGTTCATTTAAAAGCCGCTGACCCACGACCGACATTTTGACCCTGACCCATTCCTCCGGCGCCTGCCGGAGCTGAAATGCCGTTTTGAATCCATGTTTTTTTAGGAATTGGGCATACTGAGGGCCGATCCCCCAAATGTCGCCGACCTCGGTAAATTCCAGCATCTCATTCAACAGTTGGTCATTGGCCGCCCAAAAACAGCCCACATCGGTTCTCTTCTTCTTCGCAAACTTATTAGCCATTTTAGCCAGGGTCTTTGTCGGCGCGATGCCAACGGTCACCGGGATACCGGTGTTCTTCTTTACCGCCGATCTGATCCTGATGGCCAGATCGAGCAGATCCATGTACCGGAGATCATGCATGTCCAAAAATGCCTCGTCGATCGAATAGACTTCCAGCCGCGGCACGAATTCAGCCAGGGTCTTCATGACCCGGTCCGACAGGTCTCCATACAGCGTATAGTTTGAGGAATATACCTGGACATTATTTTTTTGAAAGAATTCCTCAGCCATAAATGCCGGCGTACCCATCCTGATATTCAATGCCTTTGCCTCCTCGCTCCTGGAGATGACGCACCCGTCGTTATTGGACAACACAACCACAGGTAGTTTTTCCAGTCTGGGATTAAACACCCGCTCACAGCTGCAGTAAAAATTATTGCAATCGATCAGAGCATACATTTCCTGACGTCTTTGGTTTCGGTCATGATCGTGGTCACCACGCCCCACACTTCCATCTCCATGCCATCGGTAATTTCAATGTCCCGGTACTTTCTGTTGGCCGGAACAAGGATGCATTTGTAGTCGCTTTTCTTTAGGAATTTGACGGTAAACTCTCCGTTGACCACTGCCAACACGATGTCGCCATTTTTTGGCGTCAGCGACCGATCAACAATCAGCTTTGCCTTCGGAGGAATAAAGGCATTGATCATGCTGTCTCCGGTACACTCCACGATAAATGTCGACAGGGGATGCTGAATAAAAACCTGGTTCAGGTCGATTCGTTCTTCCAGGTAATCCAGGGCAGGGGAGGGGAACCCCGCCCTCACTTTAACCGGGAAATAGGGTAATAGTAACTGTTCCATAAATATAGTCTGCTTAAACTGTCTGCTAAGGTATAAGATACTAAAATATTTAGCAAAGGTATTTTACCGTTTGATCTTTAAGCCTCACTGAAAGAATTTAAAAAATTTGGTGAAGTGAGAATTTCTATTACATTTGTACTGTACCACACAACTACTACAGTATGATTCAGATTCAGAATCTATCGTTTGGTTATAAAAGAGGAAGGATGTTATTTGAAAACCTCAGTCTCTCATTGGAATCCGGCAGCATTTATGGTCTGCTCGGGAAAAATGGGGCGGGGAAATCTACATTTTTAAAGACGCTGATTGGTCTGTTGTTTCCGAAGCGAGGCCGAATTACAATTAATGGCTTTGAACCGAAAAAAAGGCTGCCTTCTTTTTTGGAAACCATTTATTTTATTCCGGAAGAAGTAAACGTGCCCTCATTAACGATTAAACGTTACCTCAACTTATTTTCTGTTTTTTACCCGCAATTTGATGAAAACCTCTTTTATAATTGCCTTGCGCTGCTCGACGTTAAAACAGAAGACAAATTAACGACACTCTCTTTCGGGCAGCAGAAAAAATTTGCCATTGCATTCGGACTGGCCTGCAACACAAAAATACTATTGCTGGATGAGCCTACCAACGGCATGGATATTCCCTCTAAGACACAGTTCAGAAAGCTCATCTCCTCGTTTTTTACAAAAGACAGGATGTTATTGATATCAACCCACCAGGTTCGGGACCTCGACAACCTGATTGACCAGGTTATTATCGTAGACAATGGCCGCTTGCTCCTAAACACATCTGTGGCTGAGATAACGGAAAAGCTTTGCTTTAAAACCCTGCATGACCTGCCGGATGAAGCCGGTCGTGTTCTTTATTCCGAAGAATCGTTGAAGGGTATGTCAGTCGTGATGCGAAACCTGGAAAAAGAAGATTCCAAAGTAAACCTGGAGCACCTGTTTAACGCCGTTACAGCGCAGCCTGCCATGACAAAAGAAATTTTTAATAAATGAAATCCAGCAATGATGTATGATACTTTTCACCTGCCGCGTTTTGGCCGCTTGTTAAAAAAAACGTTATTGGAACGGCCGATGCAGTTGTTTGGTTTTACCGGGGCAATCCTGTTAATCCTTTTTATCTATTATGCTATTTATCATTTACCCCTGCCTCAATGGATTGAAATACAAAAAGCCGCTTTCCTTGTCGGCCTAACCGGTGGCGGGTCGATCCTGGCGTCTTTTATGTTCGGCTATTTTTCCACCAATGCACAGGGCTCTACATACCTTTCTTTGCCGGCTTCACATTTTGAAAAATGGCTATGTGCTGTGTTAATTGCCGGGGTATTGTACCCGGCTATCTTTTTAGTTTTCTTTCGCATTGTGGATGCTTCGTTTGTGACATGGTTCCACAATCACTTAGATACCACCGCAGCGAATTATAAAAAACTTTATGATACAGTCAGTATTTTCCCATTTGATAGCGGCAAAGCGTTGGATGTATTTACCTATTTTGCAAATTATGCAGGCGCCATGCTCCTGGGTTCGTTATACTTTAATAAACTGAGCTTTATTAAAGTAGCACTTGTGATTGGCGGGATTTTCCTGTCCATTTATTTTATTAATCTGTTGATCGCCAAACTTGTTATTCATGATGTGCAAAACGCCTTCCCTTTCGACAGCGTTGATATTACCGTGGTAAAATCCTCAAACGGCTCACAGCATATTTCTACGGAGGCCAGGTCACTTGATTTGCCTTCAGAGGATTCAAAAATCTTTGATGTGTTGACCCGGTATTTTCTTCCGGCGGCATTATGGATCATTGCCTACGTTCGGCTAAAAGAAAAAGAATATTAAAACGATAATTATGGAATTTAGGGAAAAAGGATCTATATACTCCCAAATTGCGGAATATGTATGCGAGCAAATCCTATTAAAAAAATGGCTGCTGGGCGAAAAAATCCCCTCCATCCGCGAATTTGCTGCCACTATGCAGGTTAATGCAATAACAGTGCAGCGGGCATACGATTTTTTGCTGCAGCTTGACATCATCGCCAATAAAAGAGGAATCGGTTACTTCGTAACGCCTGGCGCAGAAGAAAAAGTATTGGCTTTCCGCCGGGCACAGTTTATGGAACATGATCTGCCATTGTTTTTAAAAAACCTGCGTTTGCTGCGAATAGATCTCGAGGAAATAAAAGCTTATTCAGAAAACATACAAAATAAGAGGTAATGAAACTCAGTACCAAATTGCTTGGCGGCTTGTTTGTCCTGACCATCGCCGCACTGCTCTCGGCAAATATTTCTATCAAAAAAAGTTATGACAAGGCCGATAAAGATGATTTCTATTGGGGCTATATTAAAATTCTTGAACAACCGTTTAAACATATAAAGATTGAAGGCGGCAACATAACCCAAATTGCTTTTGAGCAAAACGAAAAGCCATCGGTACGGGTTTTAAAACAATGGCCCGGTTATGGAAATGGAGCGGTAAAGGCATTTGTAAGGGCAGATACTTTATTTGTTAAATTCTCTAATGAAAATACTACTGATAACGCTAAAGTAAAAGACTGGATAAAGCATACAACACTTGTAAGGATATTTGCACCTGAATTAATTTCTGTAGAGGGAATGGACACAGATTTTGACCTGTTTAAAATGCATCAAAAAAATATCTCCATCAGGCTTTCAGGGAATTCAGAAACAGAGGTGGAAACCACCCTTTCAGAAATAGACACATTAAGAATCTTTGAAAGCGATTCAAGCCATGTATCTTTTGAACCATCGCCGGATTTTAAAGGAAACAGCGGAATCCACGTCCGGTCGGCAGACCTAAACTTAATTGGAACATCAATGCTTAATTTGGGATCTGCGCAAATTGGTTACCTAAAACTCAAGATTGCTGATAGTGCTACGATTGACCTCTCTGGCTTTTCGGTAAAGAACATCAATAAATAAGCGAAGGAGGGTTCAAAATTTTATAACATTTTTTGCTTGACTTCTTGTTTCCCCCTTGAAGCCGATTGGCATCCAGGCAGATTTTTAAAGCAAACTAAACTAATTTGGTTAGTATTAAAATACTACATATATTAGTATTTATTTTTAATGCTTAAACAAAAGATTATGGAAACAAAACAAATTGCTGCGAGGCTGAAAGAGCTTTGCGACAGGGGCGAGTTCGAAACTGCCTTGAACGAATTATTTGCGCCCGATGCCGTCAGCATCGAAGCCTATGCTGCCAATGGCTTTGAGAAGGAGACAAAAGGCCTTCCCGCCATTCGGAAAAAAGGGGAGCTTTGGAATAGCATGGTCGAAGCCTTCCACGGGGCTTCGATTTCTGAACCAATCCTCGCCGACAATTCTTTCGCCTTATCGATGAGCATCGATGTCACGATGAAAGGCCGTGGCCGTAATGCTATGAGAGAGCTGTGCATTTACAAGGTGAAAGATGGGAAGATTATCTCCGAAGAGTTCATCATGTGATCACCATCAACGCTTCCAGTTTACCTATGCCTGATTATTTTCAGGCATTTTTTTTAATCTGATGAGCTAATGAGCTTGGTGTCAGTATTTTAAATAGAAATAATTAAATAAATAAAATATTGTAAACAAAATTGTTTACATTTGTGATATCAAAAATGATTACAAACCTCTTCATTTTAAAAGGATTGCACCCGGGTATTGTCCTCGATCGGGAACTGAAGCAAAGAAAGCTTGCCAAGGGGCGTTTTGCGATTTCCCTGAATGAATATCCGCAGACCCTGGGTGAAATCACAAAAGGAAAACGCCGGATGAATACCTCCCTCGCACTTAAGGTCGAGAAGGCGCTGGGTATGGAAGAAGGTTATTTTATGATCCTGCAGGTTTTTTATGACATCAGGGAAGAAAAAAGTAAACAAGCGGGGATGAGCCGTCCCGACCTGTCAAAAATAAGACGGGTTCTTTTCTGGGACACGGACATGGGAAAAATCGATTGGCAAAAGCAGAAAAGGGCAGTTATCAGAAGGGTCTTTGAAAGAGGGGATGACGGGGAAAAGGAAGAGATCATCCGTTTCTACGGTAAAGAGGTCATTGATACTGCGCTTAAGGAAAAAGAAAGGCAAAAAACTTGACGTTAACCATGGCCGACTCACTTTTCTGGAATACGGTGGACCCATTACTGGCCTCATCTCTGAAAGAACTGATGCAGGCAAAAGAGCTGGCCGCTTTCAGGTTGGTGGGTGGAACGGCGCTTAGTCTGTACCGTGGCCACCGCAAATCAGTGGATATTGATCTTTTCTCCGATGCCCCTTACGCCAGTATTGATTTTGACCAGATCGATGCCTATCTCCGAAAAAGCTTTGAATATGTTGCTACATCTAACTTCAGTGGAGTAGGAACGGGCAGGCCCTATTTCATTGGTAAGAGTAAGGAGGAAAGCATCAAACTGGATCTGTTTTATACCGATCCATTTATCCGCCCGGCGGTTGAAATAGACCATCTGCGGATGGCTTCGGTCGAAGATATCATTGCGATGAAGATGCAGGTAATCAGCGCCGGGGGACGCAAAAAGGATTTTTGGGACCTGCATGAAGAACTGGATCATTACACAGTGAGCCAAATGATCGCTTTCCACGCCGAAAGATATCCTTATAATCATGAAGCACAAAAACTAAAGGCCGCGCTGACAAATTTCTCCGATGCTGAAGATGATTTCGAACCAATATGCCTGAAAGGAAAACATTGGGAACTGATCAAACTGGATTTCATCCAGGCCTTAGCTGATTTCCATTGAAAGGGGAGGTGATTCAGAAAGAATGCTGCTAGTAATGTAATATTTATAAAATTGTCTTCTGCATCCTCAAATGTTTTCGTTTATTTTAGACCCCGTCTGGAAATGGAATCCGCATTTTAAGACGGACCGTTTCTGATTTCACGGATATCCTTACCCTGGATAAATACTAAATCATGCTTCTGGCAATATATTTTCGTTTCCTCAGATTCAACAGGTGGCTGAAGCGGTGTTCAGGCATTTTTATTGATATTCTTTTTGAATGTTTTGTAATAATGCAATCGCTTTCTGCCTGTTTTCTTCGAACAACTGCTCGTGTCTATAAGCTAAAAGCCGAAAGCTTAATAACTTATTGAAATATTCGCCGATTAACTGTTTGTCGTATGAAAGAAGATAATAATGTTTTTTATTGCCTTTTAAAAATGAGGTGTCGGTATTGGTATAATGATGAGATGCCAATTGGGAAAAATCGAAAAATTTTGATTCTATATCTTTCGAGGCAGTCATCAGATCTTTCACATCCTGTTCTTGTGTCAAAATATATTTCATGTCCAGATCGTATGATATAATCTGGTTAGCAATGGATTTATTTCGTAGCAACCTGTAATTGCCTGAGCTTTTTAATTCTTCAATCGTTTTATTATTGTATTTGAACAAATCAAAATGCCAGTAATTTTCATCGAACAAATGATAAAGCTGATCTATATTATTTGCATTAGGTTCTTTTTTCAAGTACATCAAAATACTATCAAGATTTGAGTTAGATGTTTTCCAATGCGATATGGCTTGCGTTAATTTGGAAGTATCGGTTTTAATATCTTCTATCATACTTTCCATATATTCTTTTTCCTTCGTGTTTTCAGAAAGCGCTTCTCTTACATTTTCAGCAAAAAAGCCCATGGTAACCGCAAGAAATATCATTAAGAACTCAAGAAAATATTCTTTGAAATGTTTTCTTTTATGATGCAAGTCGGGGTGATGATGTACTTCCATATTTTGTTGCTGATTTTTCGTTTTGTGATTCTTAATTTCTTCGGTTCGTACTTTTATATTATTTACTTTTCATTTGATGCCAGAAAAAAGCAATGCCAAAGCCAATCACAATATAAATGAGCAATTTAATGATGCGATAGTTTGTGTTTGTGTTCATAATTAATTTTTGAGGATTACCCGTTATTTATCCTTCACTCATTATCTAAATCATATTCTTTTTTTAAATCGCTCATTAATAATGATGCGTGGCGTATGAGAGAATCTGAGTAAGCAATATTGTACGGGCGTAAAAACCTTGAGCGGGCTAATTCCACATATTGATTAAATAATATTTTATCATAGTTGAGAAGTGGTGGATTGCTTCGCAGAAATGAATCTATTGTTGCCTGGTTAAATGAAATTTTGTTTATCTGGTAAATATTGTTGGCGTGATCAAGATATTTGAATTCAAAAAACAATGCTCTGCATTTTCTTAATTCTGTATATAGACCTTCGTTTGCTTGCTCGGTGCTTTGGAGATAACGGCGAAGCCTGTCGTATTTTGCTACTTCTGCTTCAATATTTTTTTCAAAAAAGTGAAGTGAACCTGAACTTTTCATTTCCTGGAAGGTTGCGTCGTTGGATACAAAACTCCCATGAGCACCTCCGAACAAGCCGTACCAATATAATTTTCCGGATGGAATATCTTTCGGTTCGGCAACTTGCAAGAGCTGCATAAAAGTATCCAGTTTATTGGCGGCGTAGCTAAAATAAGATTTATATAATTGTAGCTGTGTCGAATCCGCTTGCAGGTCCTTTAGCATGGAAGAAGCAAACACTTTGGCACGACTATGTTCTGAAATTCCTTCGCGAATGTTTTCAGCAAAAAAGCCCATTGTTACTGCAAGGAATATCATTAAGAATTCGAGAAAATATTCTTTAAAAGACTTCTTTTCTACATCTGGGTGGTGATGGACCTCCATATTTTTTTATTTTTCAATTTCATATTTGGAATGAATCAATTGCTTTATGTTTCCTGCTTTTCCTTTTATTTTTATAATCCTCTGGCTTATGCCCCTGCTTAAAGCTTTGATATTGCTTATGCCAAGCAGGCAATCATTTATAACATCAGCGTTTGTTGATCTTAGATATAAGGCTGCAGCCGGATCAACAATACGATCCAGGCTGCAAAAAATCCCATTGTCACTGCAAGGAAAATCATTATAAATTCCAAAAAATATTCTTTGAAATATTTCTTTTCTACGTTCGGGTGATGATGTACTTCCATATTTGTTGGTTTGGTTTCTGATCGGGAAATAGTTGAATCCTGCTGGCCTGTTTTTGCAGTAGCTATTTCATTTGGGGGTTGTTTGGGAACATCTTGATCTTCAGACATGCATTGTCTTGTCTCGGCCCCCAATAAACTGGACAGTTTTCTAAAGATAGTTTAGTAGTTTTTCATTTTCAAAAGGGATCGGATTATATTTTTTCCATGCGGTTTCAGGAGCCTGACGATTCAGCGAACCATGTCTTCTTTTTTCGTTGTACCATTTGTAATAACGGTCGATGATCATCTGAGCATGGAAGATTGATTCGAACTCAAAACGGTCAATAACTTCGCGCTGTAGATTCGAGTGCAGGGCCTCGATGTATGCATTGTCTTCCGGTGTGGCCACATGAGAGAACTCCTGGTAAACACCTTTTTCTTTTAGATATTCACGGACGGCATTTGCGATAAACTGGGAACCATTGTCATTTCTGAGCGACATACCCTCAGCTTTATATTCGAGCAACATCAATGACAACATTAAAAGAACGTCTCCCTTTTTAATACTGGATCGTAGCATATGTATCAGAACTTTCCGGCTATAGATATCCATTACAGTTAACAGCAGGGCGTTTCTTCCAGTACCGTGCACATGAACGTACTTGATATCCATGGACAGGTATTG
>DATHGW010000460.1:0-5450 GCA_035317445.1 Puia sp. | reverse complement strand
ACGCCGTATGATCCCCGTTCGCCTTATTCAGCTTCCAAAGCATCTTCCGATCATTTTGTGATGGCTTATTACCACACTTATGGATTGCCGGTAGTCCTGTCCAATTGCTCGAACAACTACGGATCGCATCATTTTCCGGAGAAGCTGATCCCGCTGATGATCAATAATATTATGAACAACAAACCGCTGCCCGTTTATGGAAAAGGCGAAAATGTGCGCGACTGGCTATGGGTAGACGATCATGCCCGGGCCATCGACACGATTTTTCACCGGGGCAGAACAGGTGAAAAGTACAATATCGGCGGCTTTAATGAATGGAAGAATATCGATATCGTGTATCTTCTGTGCGGGATCATGGACAGGAAACTGAATAGAAAGGCTGGTGATTCGGCAAAACTGATCGAGTTTGTCAAAGACCGCCCGGGGCATGATTTACGCTATGCGATTGATGCATCCAAATTGAACAGGGAACTGGGGTGGAAGCCATCTCTTCAGTTCGAAGAAGGATTGGAAAAAACTGTGGATTGGTACCTGGAGAACCAGGAATGGGTAAAACATGTGACTTCGGGCGACTATCAGCATTATTACGACCAGCAATATGCGCAACGATAGGCGCAAAAAAAATTCATCCAGCTAAAATTCTGAATAGATCAAGATGCCTTTTATTAAAACTGATTTCGAAGGAGCGGTCGTTTTTGAGCCCCGGGTTTTTGAAGACGATCGGGGATTCTTTTTTGAGTCGTACAATGAACAGGAGTTTACCCGGAACAATATTAATTCCCGTTTTATTCAGGATAACCAGTCTTTTTCAAAGTACGGCGTGATCCGCGGTATGCATTATCAGCTGGAACCTTTTGCGCAATCAAAACTCGTGAGGGTATTGCAGGGAACGATCCTCGATGTGATCGTGGACATCCGCAAGGGTTCTCCTTCATTTGGCCGGGCGCTCTCCATTGAATTGTCGGCTGCCAACAGGAAACAGCTGTTCATTCCCAAAGGCTATGCTCACGGATTTTCTGTATTGAGTGAAACAGCTGAGATCCTTTACAAATGCGACGAGTTTTATCATAAGGAAAGCGAAAGCGGTTTTATATACAGCGACGCGGCGATGCAAATTGACTGGAAAATTCCTGCGGACAAGGTCATCGTTTCATTCAAAGACCAGCAGCTACCGCTGTTTGCATCCTGCAAGAATAATTTTGAATTCTAAGGATAAGGCACTGCTGCTAAAGAAATCTTCTATAGATGGCTAACTTTGCACGGGACATGGGAAAATCAAAGATACTTGTTACAGGCGCCAGCGGACAACTTGGCATAGAGTTAAGCGTGCTGGCCGGGCTTCATCCACAAGTTGATTTTATTTTTTTATCGAAAAAAGATTTATCCATCCTGAACGCGGGCGCAGTTCAACAGGCATTGGAAAATCATCATCCCGATTTTTGCATCAATTGCGCTGCTTACACAGCGGTTGACAAGGCCGAAACCGAAAGAGAGCTGGCCATGGCCATTAACGGAGAAGCAGCAGGCATTCTGGCCAGGGCATGCCGGAGCGTTCAAACCAAATTAATTCATATTTCAACGGATTATGTATTTGATGGCAATTCTTCGGCCCCGCTGAAAGAAACAGATCCAACAAACCCGGTAAATTGGTATGGCGCTTCAAAACTCAAAGGAGAAGAATTGGCATTACAGCATCAGCCCGAGACCATCATCATCCGGACCTCATGGCTATATTCGGAATTCGGGAATAATTTCGTGAAAACGATGATCCGGTTGATGAGAGAGAAAGAATCGATCAGGGTGGTTCATGATCAGTTGGGCTCACCGACCTATGCGGCAGATTTGGCAAAAGTGATTCTGCAGATTACCGGCAGTGGGAAATTTGTTCCGGGTATTTATCATTACAGTAATGAAGGCAGGATTAGCTGGTATGAATTTGCTGAGGCCATCAGGGAGATGATCCATAGTCCTTGTCGCGTAGAGGCCATTTCCACAGCTGAATATCCGACGGCTGCACGAAGGCCGCATTTTTCTTTGTTAGACAAAGAAAAGATCAAGCGCGTTTACGCTGTGGACACGCCGGACTGGAAAAAAAGTCTCGGCGATTGCCTCAAAAAAATAAACAAATGATCGTGTAAAGATTTGTTTCGATAGTCGTTTCGTTTAGTTTGCGAGTTTTGCCCCTTTCAATGCATCGTGTTTAATTCCAATAACGGGGGTTTCGCTGGTTTGGGCGTCGTCTTTGCCGTACAGGATTTCTGCGTTCAGGTCAAGGACATCGCGTTGAAGACCATAAATTTCTTCTGTAAGTCTTTTTGCTTTCTTGCTACCCAGCCAAAATCCGATGCAGAAAATGAACAAGCCGGCGATCATAACCTCTAAAAAATTGAGACTAAATGCCTGGAGTAAGTCTAAAATGGCTTCCATAGATTAAATTTTAATAGGATTGGATTATTACTAGTGATAAAAGTAAATGAAGTTGTCCGGAGTTACAACGTAAAATTACTAAGCTTTATTGTCGTACAATTACTAGACCAGGCAGCCGGCTTTAGGGTTTTAATCTTTCGCCTTATTGAATTTTTTGACGGCTTTCGCATATTTTTTTGCGGCAAACAGGTCATACGCCCTTGCATTCATGATGAATAAGGGCAGAGCCTTCGGGTCAGCCACCGTAATCATCTCGCTATTATCCACCTGGATCCATTGCACGTAGGCATCCTCCGCAATGTTTTCGGCCGAACGGCTGTAAGCCTTCATTTTCCCGTCGATCACAGGAAAGATCCAGCAGCTGTCGTTGGGTGATCCTTCATACGCTTCATTTGTCACAATGTCGATCCGGGAAACGGATTTGGTCTGGGAAGGGTAAATCCTGATTTGTCTTGCGGAATCCTTTTTGCCAACAGCCTTGTTGATCATAATAAAATAGTCCCTTGTCGTGTCAATATTGAGTTTGGAATAAATGATCGTATCCTTTCCATCCTTAAACGTGATTTTGAAATGGTGCTTCATGCTGACCATGCCACCGTTTGGGTAATACATATGGTACATCATAAAATTGGGATTGACTGGCTGCGGTGGTGGGGTATAATGCTGGGCAAGGGTGACTTCTGAAATGAAGAATGAAATAGTTAGTATAACAAGTGAGATGTCTCTTTTCATCGTTAGGGGTTCGCAGCCAATTCTGTTTGGTTGCCCGACAAGGATTCGAACCTTGACAATCAGATCCAGAGACTGATGTACTACCATTATACTATCGGGCAATAGCGCAGTAAAAGTAACCTAATTCATCCTCAACATCACAAAAAACCGGAGCGGTTGCTCCGGTTGCGTTGGCCTGCAAGGATTCGAACCTCGACAAACAGGACCAAAACCTGTCGTACTACCATTATACTACAGGCCAATCCTGTAAATGGAGTGCAAAAATAAGGTCTGTGGCTAAAATGACAAAATCAAATCCAAATAGCAGCGCATAGGGAGGCTGTTTCTTGTCAAACAATCATAAATTACAAATTCTTACCAAGACATGAGATGCCATCGAGTTCCCCGGATCTAAAAAGGAAAATCGGACTACTGCAGGCAACCGCCATCAACATGACCGATATGGTTGGTATCGGGCCATTTGTCGTACTCTACCTGGTCATTCAAATTGCTGCGGGTCCGCATTTTTTATATGCCTGGTTACTCGGCGCTTTTCTGTCTTTCACCGATGCGTTGATCTGGAGCGAACTGGGTGCCGCTTACCCGATGGCCGGCGGAAGTTATAATTTTCTGAAAGTTGCTTACGGAGAAAAAAAATGGGGCAAACTATTCTCCTTTCTGTACGTGTGGCAAACCCTGATCCAGGCGCCCCTGGTGATGGCTTCGGCGGCCATCGGTTTTGCAGAATACCTCGGATTTTTTGTGCCGATCGGTTTCTGGACCAGTAAGATCATTTCCTGCTCCCTGATCGTCCTGGTTGTGATCCTCCTGTACAGGAAAATCGAAGAGATCGGGAAACTGAGCATCATACTCTGGATGGCCCTGCTCATTATTTTTGTTTGGATCATCGGGGGTGGATTGATGCATGGGAATATACTCCAACCGCTCGGTCACATCAACGACAACCTGGTGATCAACCAGGTTTTTTTCGTTGCGCTCGGACAAGCTTCCGTCAAAACGATCTATACTTACCTGGGTTATTACAATGTGTGCAATCTGGGCGGAGAGATCAAAAATCCAGGAATGAATATTCCCCGCAGCATGCTGATCTCCGTTGCAGGCATTGCTGTATTGTATCTCGCCATGAACCTGAGTGTCGTGAGCGTGATCCCCATACAGGAAGCCATGAAAAATAAATTTGTGGTGAGCGAATTCATCAGGGCAATTTCAGGCACGAAAGCCGCCAATATCGCCACGGTCCTTATCCTCGTCGTGGCATTTGCCTCCCTGTTTTCGGCCACACTTGGATATAGCCGCGTGCCTTATGCGGCTGCGCGGGACGGTGCATTTTTCAAAGTCTTTGGGAAGTTGCATCCTACCAAGCATTTCCCTTATGTATCCCTGTTATTTTTGGGCGGCGTGGCATTTATTTTCAGTTTCCTGTTTAAGATGAAGCATGCGATCGACGGCATACTGGCCATGCGCATATTGGTTCAGTTCGTGGCCCAGGCCATTGGAGCCATTTTGTTGAGGAAAAGAAGTGGAACAAAAAACCTGCCGTTTAGAATGTGGTTCTATCCTTTACCCATAGTCATCTCCGTTATGATCTGGTTTTTTGTTTTTTTCTCAACGGGTATTGCGGCTTTGCTTGCCATTGGCCTGATTGCGCTTGGGGTCTGTGTCTATTACCTGAAGGGCAGGCTGGTAAGTTGATAAGTTGATTGGAATCAACTACCCCCCGACAGCTTTAACTAAAAAATAATTCTTCCTTCCCTTCTGCACCAGGAGATATTTTTCATGTAAAAGCAAGCTGCTGTCGATGGCGAATTTCGGACTGTCGATTTTTTTTCTGTTGATGCTGATGCCGCCCTGCTGAACCATTTTCCTCGCTTCACCCTTGCTGGGAAGGATCCCGGATGCTGCAAGAAAGCTGACAATATCTACTCCCTGCTGAAGTTGCCGGAGATCAAAATCAGATTGAACGATTCCCTCAAGACTTAGCAGGTCAGATTCACTGAGCGATTCCGCCGGCGCAGATTGATTGGCAAATAATTTTTCTGTTTGATCCAGTGCTTTTTTCCATTCGTCTTCACCATGTACGAGGATGGTGATCTCTTTTGCCAGCATTCTTTGCAATTCCCGCGCTTCGGGATAATCGTGATGTGATTTTATCAGGGTTTCGATCTGATCCCTTGAAAGAAAAGTGAATATCCTGATCCATTTTTCGGCATCTGCATCGGCAGCATTCAGCCAAAATTGGTAAAAGAGATAGGGTGAAGTTTTTTCTGCGTCAAGCCATATATTACCCTTTT
>DATHGW010000459.1:0-5305 GCA_035317445.1 Puia sp. | reverse complement strand
ACTCACGCAGAAAACATCAACTTTTCAAAAAAATCTGGTCGACAGTGGTTATGCATTGAATGCAGGCCTGAACTATTTTACGCAGGCTTATGTTGGCCCGATCACGCTTTTCTTTGTGCCAAATCCCGGAAAGTTTAAGACCGCCTTCAGGGCTTTGCAAAAACAGATAGACCAGTTTGATTCTGACGATTATTTTACCGACGAGCAATTGGAAACCTCGAAAACCAAGCTGATCAACCAGGACATCTATGGCCGTGAAGTGACTTCGCAATTTGTGCATACATTGAGTTTCTGGTGGTCTTCGGCCTCCCTGGATTATTATTTCACTTATCTCGACCAGATCAGGAAAATCAATCGCGATGACATTAAAAGTTATGTGCGTAAATACATCAAAGGACAGCCCTCGGTCAAAGGGTTGCTGCTGAACCCGGGTATGCAGAAAAACTGGAATGTCACGGACCTGGATGCTTTGTTCAAATAATTTCATACAGCGAAAAGAAAACATCATGAAAACTCCTTTCAGAATTGTTCAAATCCTGGCGCTTCTAGTGCTGAATGGCGCCGCAGGTTTCAGTCAACCAACCAAGGAAATAAAATACGAAGGCCTCAAGATCATTTACAAGAAAATCCCTAAGCAGGTGCTGACGGCCAGTCTTTTTATCCGGGGCGGTGTGGCCAATATCACCGATGAAGAGCAGGGACTTGAAGCACTGACCCTGAACCTGGTGCTGGAGGGGGGCACAAAAACAATGGATAAGAACGCATTTGCCGATTTGTGTGATAAACTGGGCACTGACTTCAGCAGCAATGCCTCCAATGATTACAGTTCCATGACCATGCAATGCCTGGATGTGAACCTGGATAAAAGCTGGGACATGTTTGCAGATGCGATATTGAATCCTGCCCTGGACTCTAATGAATTCCGGTTGATCAAACAGCAAATGATCTCAAGCTCAAAACAGCAAGACGCTAACCCCGATACCTACCTGCGTAAATTGGCGAGCCAGCAAATCTTCAGTGGAACGCCTTACGGCCGGTTTCCGAACGGAACACCTGAAACGATTGAAAAAATTACCCTGGACCAGGTAAGGAGTTACTATGGTCACTTGTTAGGGAAGAAAAGATGTTACCTCGTCATCATCGGCAATATGGATGAAAAAAAGCTGCTGGATAAAATAAAGACCAGCCTGGCCAAAATGCCAGAGGGAACTTTACCTCCTAAAATCGTGGTGAGCGGCGTCACTAAACCCGGAGTAAACATTAAAGACCGTGGAATTGCAACAAACTATATACTTGGCTCGGTGAATGGTCCGAAATATTTTACTCCGGACGGCCCGATGTTTGAATTCGCGATGGGCATCATTGCAGATCGCTATTTTGTTGAACTACGTACCAAAAGAAGCCTTTCTTATGCACCTGCTGCTTTTTATACCAAGAGCCTGATCAGTAATCCACTCAGTCAATTGTATATCACCACCGTGGACCCCAAGCAGTCTTTGCAGGTTATGATGGATATCATCAATGATGTGAAGAAAAACGGTTTTACGGCCAAAGAAGTCGAAGACAAGAAAAAACAATACCTCACCCGGTATTTCATGACGAATGAAGCCAGCAGTTCCCAGGCAGGCACACTGGGTTTTTGCGAGGCTTCGGGCAGCTGGAGAATTTTTGATGAAATTAACAACAAGATTGACATGGTCAAGACGGAAGACTTGAACAAAGTATTCAATAAGTACATGAATTCCGTGGCCTGGACCTATTTAGGCAAGAAAGACAAGGTCGCCGAAGACGACTTCAAACAGCCTGAACCGTCAAAGGAAAAATTACCCGGTTCCAAAGTAATTAAAGACAAGAAAGAATGACCATCAATCCATTTAAAACGGGCTGATTAGGCTACCGCAGGAACATCCTGATCACGACATAGCCGACGATGCTGAGGACTAAGATCAATATAATGGCAAGATAGATCCAGGGATATTCCCGGATCCTTTTTTGGATCCGCCGTTCCTTGGTTTTTTGTATCTGGTTGTGCAGGTCCTGGTTGAGCTGATCCACATAAGCCTGTAATTTTTTCTTATCCGGAAGATTTTCGAGACCTTCCACAGCATCGCTGATGAAATGATTGTCGTTCATCATTTTTTCTACTTCATGCTTTTCCCGCTCAGACAGTTTACCACTGAGATAGTCCATCAATTTCTGGTTGTCAATGTCTTTATTGCTATTGGATAATATGTTGAAGAGTTCATTGGTCATTGCTATGTTTTCTGATTTTTTGATCCAACGCAATTTTCAAATTCCTTTTACCATTCTGAATATGGCTTTTTACCTGCATCAACGTCAACCCGGTTTGCCTGGAAATTTCGTGATATGAACGCTTCTCCAGGTAAAACAAAGTTACACAGAGTTTTTGTTCCTGGCTTAATTCCTGCAATGCGGTCGTCATCTGGTCAAGCAACTGGTCCTTCTCCAGGTGCTGTTGTTGATCCGGTTCATCATCGTTTGCAATGCTCATCTGGTCTGTGATGGTTACAGCGGACTTCCCCTGGCGATCGCGCAATTTCATGAGGCAATGATTCTTGGCGACCATGTAGATCCACGACTTAAAATAAGCCACTTTGTATTTGTGCAGTTCGGTAATGGTTTTCAAAAACACCTGCTGAACGCTGTCCCTGGCCTCCTCTTCGTTTTTGAGATATTTCATGCATACGCCCAATAATAACAAGGTATAGCGTCTCAATACGATGCCCAGCCATTCGTTGTTGTGGTCGGCATAAAATCGGTCCAGCAATTCCTGGTCGGTGATATGGTCGAAATTGTCTTTATTCACAAAGGGTAAAGTAGGAAATTTCTCCTGCTAAGATGCGGGTATAGCCATATTTCACAAATATTTTCAGCAAGTCCAGGTGTCCTGCATACTTCGAGATTTAACTCTAATTTTGCCACACATCATAAACAATTCTTTATTATGGAGTCATCCATTTGTTGCGTACCCGTAAGCCCCATCCGCGCAACGGCATCTCACCGGTCTGAAATGGTCAGCCAGTTGCTTTTTGGCGAAAGTGTAGCTGTACTTGAACGGGAAGGGGATCAATGGATCAAAATCAGGTGTTTGTTTGATGGGTATGAAGGTTGGTGTCAGCAAAGCCATGTTGCTGCCGTTGACAACCATGTGCATGCAACAGGTTTGAATCAAATGACCGTGAATTGGTCAACCAAAATCGACTTCAATGGACAACCCATGCGCTTGCCCATGGGATGTTTACTTCCTGGTTTGGAGAAAGGGCAGGTTTACTGGGGTTCTCATAACATTAAATACAAGGGCAAGACCTGGAATCTATCAAAGGCTCGCATGGACAAGGGAATGTTCAGGCAACTGAGCTTCAAATTCCTGAACAGTCCTTATCTCTGGGGTGGCAAAACCGTTTTCGGAACCGATTGTAGCGGTTACATGCAAACGATATTCCGCTACTTTAACATTCCCCTCCAGCGCGATGCCTGGCAACAGGCCGAGGGAGGAATGGAAGTCAGTTCCCTCTTAAAATCAGCATTCGGCGACCTGGCTTTTTTCGACAATGCTGATGGAAGGATCACCCATGTGGGAATCTTGCTGAACAAAAAAGAGATCATACATGCTTCCGGAAAAGTTCGCATCGACAAAATAGACGATGAAGGGATCATTGATGAGGAGGGCCAGCGAACCCATTCGTTGAAACTGATTAGAAGATACCTTAGCTGATGTGCGGATTTACTTATCGAAGAAAAGCATCTTCACCGCGGTGATGATCAGCATGATGGCAAAGACTTTTTTTAGGGAATCCTGGGCAACGTTGAGGGATATTCTGCTACCAAAATAGCTGCCCACCAGATAGCCAATGAAGAGGATCAGCACGACTTTCAGGTCTATAAATCCTTTTTTATAATAATTCATCACAGCCAATATGCCGGCGGGAAGTAATAAGATGCCCAGGGATGTTCCGATCGCCTGGTGTTGACTAAATCCAAGAAAAAAAACAAGGGCCGGCACAATGATAATACCTCCTCCTACACCGACGAGACCGCTCAGCATACCGGCGGCCAAACCGATCAGGATGACGAGTATAACAGTTTGTATGGTCATAGGCGTGGGTTTCAATTTGATCTTACATTCGTGTTCATTTATTTCTGTCTGAAATTTTCATTGTAGGCAGCAATGGCATCTTCGATCACCTTCAGCGCCGCCGTCTTATCGCCGAATTCTTCTACAATTACTGTTTTGTTTTCCAGCTTTTTGTATTCTTCAAAAAAATGCCTGAGCTCTTCGAAAAAATGTTTCGGAAGTTCTTCGATATTATTATAATGATTGACCGAAGGGTCTTTGGCGGCAACAGCAATGATCTTGTCATCTGCATCGCCGCTGTCGATCATCTGCATTACCCCCATTACTTTTGCTTCCATCAGGCAAAGCGCCTGCACCGGAAGAGAGGTAATCACCAGAATATCCAGGGGATCTTTGTCATCTCCGTAGGTTTGTGGAATGAAACCGTAGTTGACAGGATAATAAAAAGAAGAATAAATGACCCGGTCGAGTCTCAGTAATCCGCTATCCTTGTCAATTTCGTACTTTGCCCTGGAGCCTTGTGGAATTTCGATAATTGCATTGACGATCCTGGGAGCATTGGGTCCGTAGGGTACCCCATGCCAGGGATGGGAAACTGTCATCATGGATGATAAAGTTAATGCTGCAAACCTACTTGAAAACAATCAGTGCGCCAAGGAAAGTCGCTACGATCCCAAGGAACACACTACCGGCGGCGTACAACCCAAACAAGATGATCTGTCCGCTTTTTATCAGGAGAGCGTTCTCCAACGCAAAAGCAGAAAACGTCGTGTATCCGCCGCAGAAACCCGTCATAAGCAGCAGGCGCCATTCGGGTGAGAGCAGGTTTCCTTTTTCCATCAGGCCATAAAACAATCCGATTAAAAAACAACCGGAAATATTTACGAGGAAGGTACCTAAAGGGAATGGATGGAAGTATAGCTCGCGAACGTATTTTTGGCAAAGGTACCGGGCGATACTGCCCAATCCACCGCCAAATCCAACAATCAGAATATTCCGGAGCATCATTTTTTTGCGTTCAAAATTTCTTTAAGATCAACCAGCCATTCGCCCTGTATTCGTACGATCTTGAGGGTTGTTGTGTCTTTTTTATAGCTGTTGGAAAAAGTATAGCTGGTCACCGAGTCATTAAGGGTTTGAATATTAATCGGCAGGATGTCGGCATCTTTGTATTGTTTTTTGGTGGCAGGATCGGAGACTTCAAAATCC
>DATHGW010000458.1:0-5145 GCA_035317445.1 Puia sp. | reverse complement strand
TCGGCACGCCGCTCGATGAACTGTTGGTGGAAAGTGCCGCGAAATCTGATTACACCAAATTCATTTTACATTATAATTTTCCTCCCTTCTCTACCGGAGAAGTTAAGATGATGCGTGGACCAGGCCGCAGGGAAGTGGGTCACGGTGCACTCGCTATGCGTTCATTGAAACAGATGATGCCAGGAACTGATTATCCTTATACCGTTCGCCTGGTGAGTGATATCCTTGAATCAAACGGCTCTTCTTCCATGGCAACCGTTTGCGCCGGTTCATTGGCATTAATGGATGCAGGTGTACCGATTGCAAAACACGTGAGTGGCGTTGCGATGGGTCTTATTACCCGTCCTGCCGATGGAAAATATGCTGTGCTGACGGATATATTGGGCGATGAAGATCATTTGGGCGATATGGATTTCAAGGTCACGGGCACTAAAGAAGGAATATGCGGTGTGCAGATGGATATTAAGGTCGATGGGCTGAGTATGGAGACGATGCGCCAGGCCCTGGAACAGGCTCGCAGGGGGCGTTTGCAGATACTCGAAGCCATGTATCAATGTATGCCCGCTGCCCGTGAAGAAGTGAAACCACATGCTCCAAGAATGGTGAAACTGATCATTGATAAGGAATTTATCGGTGCTGTAATCGGACCACAGGGCAAAGTGATCCAGGAGATCCAACGCGAAACAGGAGCAACCATCAATATTGAGGAAGTCGGAAACCAGGGCGAAGTGAGCGTATTCAGTCCGGCAAAAGAAAGCCTCGACAAAGCAGTTGCCTGGATCAAAGGAATCGTGTCTGTTCCTGAAGTCGGTTCTGTATATGAGTCGAAGGTTAAATCGGTTATGCCTTACGGTGCTTTTGTTGAATTCCTGCCAGGTAAGCAAGGCTTGTTGCACATCAGTGAGGTAAGCTGGAAAAGATTGGAATCGATGGAAGGTGTGCTGAATGAAGGCGACTCAGTAAAAGTCAAATTGATCGGACTTGACCCCAAGACAGGGAAATTCAAATTAAGCAGAAAAGTATTGATGCCCAAACCCGAGATGAAGGCACAGAGCCAGTCGCCGGAGAATCAGTAAGGAGACGAGTAGGGGATGGCCAGTGGCAGTATACTACGATATTTTTAAAGGTCTGTAGCCGGTGGTTGCAGACCTTTTTTTATTATGAAGGATTATATTCAAATATCAATTCATCCGGTAAACCAGGAGCAATCTGAAATATTGGTTGCACAATTGAGTGAAATGGGATTTGAGGGTTTTGAAGAACAGGAAAAGGGATTAAACGCATTTATTGAAAAAGATCAATTGGAAGAAGGGACACTGACGCAAATTATTTCATTGCATCAATTGGAATATACCCGGCAACTGATTCCCGCACAGAACTGGAACCAGATCTGGGAAAAAAATTTCCAGCCCATTTCGGTAGATGATTTCTGTGGCATACGTGCGGCTTTTCATCCCCACATGAACGGCGTGCAATATGACATCATCATTACCCCGAAGATGAGTTTTGGCACAGGTCATCATGTCACGACCTACCTGATGATACAGGCGATGAGAAGAGTGGAACTACAGGGGAAGCGGGTGCTTGATTTTGGAACGGGGACCGGCTTGCTCGCGATCCTTGCAGAGAAAATGGGTGCAGCACATGTGCTCGCCATCGACCATGATGAGTGGAGCATTCAAAATGCGCGTGAAAACCTTGTCTGCAATGATTGTTTGGCTGTGACAATCAAAAAAAAGGATTCCTTAGAGGACATAGGGGTTTTCGACCTGATCCTGGCAAATATCAATAAATCAGTGATAATCAATAGCTTAAAAAATTTATCACAACATTTAAAGCAAGATGGCGTTGTATTATTGAGTGGTTTACTTTCTGAAGACCTGCAAGAAATTCAGCAGGAATTGGTAAGCTGCCCACTTTCAATATCCTTGTGTGTGGAACAAAAAAACTGGATTTGTCTGCGTCTGCAGCACGGTTGAGTTGGTCCTGATCCTGCAAGGGAATGTTGATCATTTTTGACTAATTTTGAATTCCAACTACAACCCAGTTCTTAGATGAAGGAAATATTGTTGATTATACTGGCCTACCTTATTGGCTCAATTCCCACTGCCGTGTGGATCAGCAGATATTTTTTTGGGATCGACATCCGTGAATATGGCAGCGGCAATGCGGGCGCCACCAATACGTTCCGGGTGCTGGGGTCCAAATGGGGTACATTCGTCATGATCGGGGATGTGATGAAAGGCTTATTGGCAACCAGCCTGTATGTTTTTGTTCCCCATTACATGCATGTGGAATGGGACAGAACGAATTTTATGGTGGGCCTGGGACTGGCATCTGTGGTAGGTCATATTTTTCCTATCTGGGCCGATTTTAGGGGAGGCAAAGGCATAGCGACCTTGTTCGGAATGATCCTGGCCATCCAGCCATTGGTCGCCGTATGTTGCGTCGGCGTTTTTCTGCTGGTCCTGTATCTTACCCGTTTTGTGTCTTTAAGTTCTATCCTGGCGAGCATCGCTTTTGCTGTACTAATACTTTTTATTTTCAACGAAAAAGAGCCCCTCTACCGTGCATTCGCGATTGCAGTGACCCTGCTGGTGGTCCTTACGCATCAAAAAAACATCAGCCGTTTATTGAGGGGAAGTGAAAGTAAGGTTCCCATTCTTAAATACCGCGATAAGAAGAGGCAACGCAGAGAACTCAGCGATCCTTCGGATGAAGACAAGTAAAAAATCCCTTTCGTCAGGGAGCTTGCCCCGTTGCTCCTTTTAATCATTGCATATCAGACTTTATTTGTTTTATTTGAATTGCTTGTTTTGGTTGTTTGCAGATTGATTTCCTTGAAGTAAACATGCCTGCATGATCAGATTATCCCTCCTCATGATACTATTCGCCGCAATCAGTAGTTGTGCCCGGAATGCTGTCACAGGCAGGAAACAACTAAAGGTATCCTCTGAAGCTGAGATCCACAGCAGGGCCGCTGAACAATACAAGCAATTCCTCGCCACGCACAAAGTCGTTGAAACAGGATCAGGCTATTCCGATGCGGACATGCTGCAACGCGTTGGAGATCGTTTATCCATTGCCGTTAAGAACTATTTCGGCGACCTCCAAAACAGCGCAGTGCTGGCAAATTATGCATGGGAGTTCAAATTGGTGGAATCCAGGGAAGTCAGCCTTTGGTGTATGCCCGGCGGTAAAGTAGTTGTATATACCGGGCTGCTCTCTGTCACACAGAATGAGACCGGCCTCGCCATTGTGCTGGCTCATGTGATCACCCATGACCTGGCAAAACATCTGCATCCGGGCATGACCCGGCCCATAGCCAAGCAATTGGGCGGGGTAGGACTTTCCGTTGCGGAAGTCAATAAGCCCATCGAGACGCAACTGCCTTCGAGGCCAGATACCACAGAACCGGATACCGAAGGCCTATTGCCATTCACCCGCAGGCAGGAGCAGGAAGCCGACCGTCTGGGTTTGCATCTTGCAGCCATCGCGGGATATGATCCTGGCCAGGCGCTAAAAACCTGGGAACAGGCCAGCAGGGCTTTCCTCAACAACCGCCCGCCGCAATTAACCAAAACGCACCCGCTTGATGCCAAACGAATTTCTGCTATGCGGGAAGAAATGGCCAGGGCTGCTCTTTATTACCGGCCCTAGGGTATTTTTCCAAGAGAATGTTTTTTATCTCCAATCGGTTTGATTAACTTTGCAGCCCCGCTTCGTGAGAACCCAAATAACTTAAACGATTAAGGCATGTCAGAAACTTTGTTGGAAAAACTCCAGTTAAAGGATGAAAAAAGTCTATTGATCCAGGGATTACCGTCGTCGATTGAAAAGCAATTTACCAAACTGGCCTTTTCAAAAAACGTAACGCCCTGGCTTAGAAACAAGAAAATTGATTTTGCTCTCGTGTTTGCTGTCAACGAAACACAATTGAGAGGAATCATCAATGAAGTATTGCCCGCTTTGCATGAAGATGGCAAATTATGGGTGGCCTATCCCAAAATGTCTTCCAAAATTGCCACTACATTAAACCGGGATTGTAGCTGGACCTGTATTACGCACGCTGGTTATGAAAGGGTAAACGAGGTTCCGCTGGACCACGTTTGGACGGCTATGAATTTCAGGAAAGCCGCGCGGATCGGTACAAAGAACCATGTTTCCACTCTTAAGCGCATTCCGGCTGTCATGGCAGAACAGCAGATCAATCCACTCGAAAATATTGCGAATGAGTTGAAAAGGAGCAAAGTAGCTTCACATTTTTTTGACCGGTTGCCCTCTACGAATAAGAAAGAATATGTTTCCTGGATTACAGATGCCAAAAAAGAAGTAACCAGGTCGCGCCGGTTGGAATCAGCTATTAATAAGTTGATCGCAGGCAAAAAAACGCCCAGCGAGGTCTGACGGTCTCCGTCTGACCGGGTACACCATATATTTATTTTATAATCACGGTCCCAATACCCTGCACCAAATCCCTTTCCATTTTTTTTAAATGCTGGTGGGTTTGCATGAACATCATTTGTTCCTCGGCAGACTGCGATTTCTCCAGATCTTTCTGGTTGAGGTCCATCAGCCTCTTGATTTTCCTGAGTTTTAAATAATTCAGTGTTGAGACTACTTCCTCCCTGTACAATTCATCCCTGGTGGATATCTTTCCTTCGTAATGTTCTTTCCAGTTGGGACTCAATTCATAGGGGAAATCCATGATCGCCACGACCAGTGTGCTCAGTTCCTGGTTTTCCTGGTAAAGAAAAGTTTTTGCGGTTGGCTCCAAGCCGCTGGCATACCAGTCTTTGTATGTTTCCAGTATCCTCACCAGATCCCTGTTGTCGATCATATCCTGATCAATGGATTCGGCCAGCATGAAATCGGCAACCCTTTGGTTTTCATCCCAGGTTTTTAACCCGAATTCCAGTAATGACCTGATGATGGCCCGTTCCTGTTGTTCGTCTTTGTTCAACAGGTTTAGCGCATCGGCGTCGATGAATTCACTTTCTTCGGGCTGGCTTTCTGTAAAACGATTTTCGTCTGCGGCGAATTTATTCTCCAGTTTGGACACTCGTTCCCGAATGAATTTATTGACCAGCGCATGCAATCCACTTTCTTCAATTTTAAGCAGGTCTGCGCATTGACGGATATAAT
>DATHGW010000457.1:0-2574 GCA_035317445.1 Puia sp. | reverse complement strand
AATTTAAATGAAGTGTATATTTACCACGCGTAACGATACAAAGCATCGAGCAAATAAAATATTGAAATTTTATAATTCTCTGGACTATACTCCTAGATTACATTTATCTGCTAATCGTTTCCTAACATTTCATTGTTAACTCAATATGCAGCAGCCGTTGGTAATGCCGCCTGGAATAAATTTGCTATACAGGAGCATGATAGATCAGATAAAAAAGACAGCAGATAGCAATCTGACTGACCGGATAAGTGTATTCAAGCGTTGCATTGACATCTGTGAGAAAACAATTGAGGAATTGAAGGATAATCCGGAGGCAAAATCACTAAAGACAGAAGAGGAGGAGATCAATTTCTTTAAAGAAATCAAACCGCTCTTTTATTGCCAATTGATCTATTTCCATAGGCTGTATCATATTGAAATCAATAAACCGCCGGGAGGAAAGGAAATTCTACATGCGTATTTGGACAGGGAGACAAGAAAACTTAAGCGCTTCTTTGAAAGGAACAAAGAATTCTATAGATATTATCGCAGCCGATCAACTGACCTTGATTCAGTCTATTTTGTCCGCAACAAACGACAGCTTAGTCTTTTGTTAAACACTAACTATTTTGAAAGTGACAATAGTTTTTCAACGAGCCAGGACCTGAACCTCGCCAAATTGCTTGCAAACGAAGAACTCAAAACTTACCTGGACAATGAAATTGCTTCACTGGAAGGTGAAAAGAAGTCAGGGGAATCCGAACCAGGCTTCAAGCTAAATACTGCTCTTTCCGTGGCACAACTTGGATGCCTCTTAAGGCTACTTTACGAAGAGAAAGCGTTGGCACATCCCAATCAGACCGAACTCCTCCAGTTTTTCGCTGTTCATTTTGTTACCCCGAGACAGGAAAACATTTCCGCAGCAAGCCTGCGCACGAAATATTACAATATCGACCGGTCCACTTCCGAAAGCGTTAAGGATTTGCTTTTTCAATTGCTGAACAGACTAAAGCAATTGTAGTCTACTCTCTTTCTTTTATTTTTTGTTGCATTGATCCTCAAATCCTTAATCCGGGTTACGTAACCTCCGTGACTGTTTTCGGGCTGCTGGCGAATGTTTATTTGCATTAAACAACCGGAATGCTCAAATCAATCTCCTGGTCCCAGCTTATTTACAGCATGACAACCATTTTAGTGATTTACTATGCCACTATCCTTGCAATATACTACAGGCGCCAGGTCTTCTCCTATGCCCGTTCAATTCTTACAAAAACCAATAGAAAGGAAATTGGGATAAGACAGGAACCTGACCCGAACAATTTATTTGACCTGGCTTCGCATTTGGCATCCACGCTCAGGTTAAAGATCGAGGAAGCCGCCAACAGGAACCTCGTCCGTGAAGAACTGATCCTGTCTGTTCAGATTGTCCTGAAACAATATCAAAAACTTAAAGGAACAGCTTTCCAGTTAGCCATTACCAACCTGGTAGAAACCAATACAGAAAACCAGTGCTTCATCACCCTTTCTGACGATGAATTGAACATGCTGTGGAACGGTTAAGGGGATGGGGCCCCCTCCTATCCTCCCCCATTCGGGGGAGGAACAAGGAGGATAAAAAAATGATAGAATTAATATTCTTTAATAAGTAAAGCAAAGTGAAAATGAACAGGTGCAGCGTGCAATGCTTTAAAAGCAAAACTGGAAAGCTATTCTCATTCCTGACCATCGGATTTTTTCTTCATAAAACCGTCTTGGCCCAGGACGGCAACGCCGGGATTAACCAGGCCAACACGGTTGTCCGAAGTTATTTTGATTCGGGCACTAACCTGATGTATGCCGTTGGCGCAATTCTCGGCCTGATCGGGGCCATTAAAGTTTACCAGAAATGGAATCATGGGGATCATGATACCGGAAAAGTCGCTGCAGCATGGTTTGGCAGCTGCATTTTCCTGGTCATCGTGGCCACTGTGCTCCGCTCTTTCTTCGGTTTGTAAGATTCACACTCCCACATCAGCATTTCAAACATTAATACATGAAACTTTCAATATATTTTTTGCTTTGTTCCTCATTCATTCTTTTTTTATCCTGCAAAAAAGAATTCCAGCCAGTAACTTCAGCAGATCATTTGCCGACAGAGTATAGGATTAAACTGTGCGATGGGCGGATGATTCATCTGAAGAAAACAGACGATGGTTCTTCGGTATTTGATGGGAGCCTTTCAGTCGAATCACCCAATCATCAGCCGATGGATTCCTCAGCAATAAACCGTGGTTTTGTTGTCAGTCTGCATCCCGGGATAATTTCAGAGGCATCGGTTTCAGTGAATGGGACTACACGCTCTGATATTGTTCCAAAATATCCAGACGTTTTGCCGGAAGTAGTTGTTGTCGGATATATTCAACCGGCAGGCGGCATTTCCTTCACAGACTACCTGAACCTGCAAGCCTTCCTGGGTATTTCATCGGGCAGCGTGAGCCCGGCCAATCCGGGAGGATCCGGAACTGGCAGTGCAACGTATAGCCCTGCTGTGCAGACACCAGGCTACCCAGGCACCGGTTCGAATGCTATAGTGGTAAGTTATGAGAATAGTGCTTT
>DATHGW010000456.1:0-3300 GCA_035317445.1 Puia sp. | reverse complement strand
CATCGGCGTCGTTTTCAGCCTGGGCACAATGCACCTGTTTGATTACAAGATCACCATCATTTCTGTCCTGATCCCACCGCTGATGGTGGTCATCGGCATTCCCAACTGCATTTATTTTTTGAATAAATACCACACGACATTTATCGAAACCCAGGATAAGAAAAAGGCCCTGTATGAAATGATCCGTAAAATGGGTGTGGTGACCTTGTTCTGTAATATTGCCGCTGCGATCGGGTTTGGCGTGTTTGCCTTGACCAGGAGCGCTATACTGCAGGAATTCGGGGTGGTCGCAGGCATCAACATCATGCTGCTTTTTTTCATATCGGTGATCCTTATCCCAGGTATGCTCAGTTTCCTGCCGGATCCGAAACGGCGGCAGATGAATTATCTCAACAATAAATGGCTTATAGCCATCCTGGACATGCTCGAGGTCTGGACCCTGAACCACAAAAAAATCATCTATGGCGTTACGGTGGTTATCCTGTCTGTCGCCATAGCGGGGATGTTCCGCCTCCGCTCTGAAGGATTTATCGTGGACGATTTGCCCAAAAAAGACCCGATCTATATCGACCTGAAGTTCATTGAAAAAAACTTCAAAGGCATCATGCCCCTGGAAATTGTAGTGGATGCAAAAAGAAAAAATGGTTTGCGCAGCAATATGCTGCTGACATTGGAAAAAATAGATTCGCTGTCCCAGTACATTGCCGGCCGGCCCGAAATGAACCGCCCATTGACCCTGACAGAAGGATTGAAATTTGTGCGGCAGGCTTATTATAATGGCGACAGCGCAAATTATGGCCTACCCAACCAGTTTGACATCAGCTTCCTGGCGCCTTATTTAAACATGAAGGGAGATACCGGCAACAGGAGCAGCATACTGACTAAATTATTGAGTAGTTTTATCGACAGCAACAGACAGGAAACGCGCATCAGCGTGAACATGGCCGATGTTGGAACCAGGCATTTGCAGGAGATCATAAAAGATATTGAAAAGAAATCTGCCGCACTGTTCGATTCTTCCAAATATTCTATCCAGCTAACGGGGAGCAGTGTGACCTTCCTTGAAGGGAGCAGCTTTATCATCAACGGGCTTAAGGAAAGTATTCTCTGGGCATTCCTGCTGATCGCCATATGTATGCTTTATCTTTTCAAGTCTCTGAAGATATTATTGTGCTCCCTGCTCCCGAACCTGATTCCCCTGGTGATCACGGCAGGCGTTATGGGCTGGGTGGGCATCCCGTTAAAACCCTCCACCGTACTTGTTTTCAGCATTGCTTTGGGAATTGCTATTGATATCACCATCCGTTTTTTAGTGAACTACAAACAAGAGCTGCTGGCAGGAAAATCAAGTGTGCGGGAAACGGTGATCAGCACCATCCACCATACGGGCATCAGCATCATCTATACTTCGCTGGTATTGATCGCGGGATTTGGCATTTTTTGTTTCAGCGAATTTGGCGGAACGCAGGCGCTTGGCTGGTTAACTTCACTCACTCTCGTCATGGCTACGCTGACCAATCTCGTTTTTCTCCCGGCGCTGTTGATGACATTAAGCAGGAAGGACCGGCCTACTTAATCAATTCATTTAATTTGCCCGTCAGGGCATCCCCACGCAACTCCTGGGCGATTATTTTTCCCTGCGGATCCACCAATATATTGAAGGGTATCCCTCCGAACTGAAAAATCTCGACGGCCTTGCTGTTCCAATATTTCAGGTCGCTGATCTGGGTCCAGCTCAATTGATCATCTTTGACGGCCTGCAACCAGGAGTCCTTATCCTTATCCAGCGAAACGCCCAGGATCGTAAAATTTTTGTTTTTAAATGCCTCGTAAGCCCTTACTACATTGGGGTTTTCATTTCGGCAGGGACCACACCAACTCGCCCAGAAGTCAACCAGTACATATTTGCCTTTGAAAGAAGCGAGGCTGATGTTTTTGCCATGCGCATCCGGCATACTGAAATCCGGGGCCTGTTTTCCTACCCAGCCGTCTGCCGTTTGCGCCTGCTGAGCTGATTGTGCATCATAACTTTTTTTCATGTTCTTCAATACGATATTATCAGGAAATTTGGTTTCCAATCCATTCAATTGCTGTTCAAATTCTGATTTGGTCAGACTTTGCGAAGCCCAACCCAGGGCCAATACGCCCAGTGTAGGATTGGGTGTTGTCCGTATAAAGCTCTTTAGGTAATCGTTTAAATCCTGTATCGCAGCGTTTTTAATTCCCGTCGCATTGATCAACACACTATCCGGTGAAGCCCTGCGTTTCAGGCTATCCAAAGTCGCAAAGGACCGTTCAACCGCCAGGCTCTTCTTTCCATAACTCTTAATGAGTTCTTTCATCTGCCTGCTTGCTTCAGATCCTTTAACGTCGTAATAATCATCCTTTCTGCCCAGGTCAACATCCACGGTAATTTCAGCGCCATCATTGATGATGGGTACCGGCACGGCATTGTCTCCAAAAACCAATTCATAAATCCCGCCCGGTTTCCCTGAACCCGTAAGACTAAAACTACCCTGAGCACCCGAAAGTTTTGCCGAATCCTGCGCAATCGGCGCCTGGTCCTTTCCGTAAGACACTTCTTCCAGGTAAACCCTGGTGATGGTCTGGTTCGACTGATCCTTTATTCCTGAACCCGAAGGGGCAGCAATCTTGTCGGCATTCTTAAAAGTTCCGGATACATGAAATTCATTTTGCCTGCTTTCTTTGCAGGACCCTAAAATAAAGACCCCGGCTGCTATCATGAAAAATTTAGACATATCGTTTCTTATTGTGTTCAACATAAATGCTGTTAAGTCAATTCATCCTCCAATTTTTCCAGCAACAATTGATTCGTCAATTTAAGGTCCGCCCTACCCTTGGAAATTCTTTTTACCTCGCCCACAAAGAGTCCCAGCAATCCTTTTTTTCCTTTTTTGTATTCCAGCACCTTATCGGGCATTTTAGCCAAAGCTTCCCGCACCCAGCCAGCAACTTCATCGCCATCTGAATTCTGAATCAGGTTGAGTGTGTTGGCAATTGCTTCAGACGAAGCCGACAGGTCCCGGATCATTTCCGGGAAGATGCGTGAGGCTGCTATGGAAAAATTAACCTTGCCTTCATCCACCAGCGCAATCAATGCTGCAAGCCGGTCGGGGACTACTGGGAACTCCCGGATATTGATGGCGTGATCATTCAAATAAGATTTTATGGGACCCAATAACCAGTTTGCAGCCGCCTTATAGTTGCTTGTAGCGGAAATCAGCCGCTCAAAATAATCGGAAGTTTCTTTGTCATCGCAGATCACCCGGGCGTCATATT
>DATHGW010000455.1:0-3727 GCA_035317445.1 Puia sp. | reverse complement strand
CCTGCGCCTGGATATTGAGCAGATCGATCCTGATGTCATCGCCGTTCTTCAATTTACTTTCTATGATTTTCTTATTGTCGTTCAGGAAGGCAATGACACTGTCCTGGATGCTGATCGATTTTTGAAAATAAATAATATTGTAATAGATGGTGCCTACCTGCAAGGCAAGCGTGCTCTTGTTGTAATCTATGTTGTGTTTCGAATACTGTAGCGCTGTTTTTGCCTTTTCAATATTTGCTTTTAAACGCCCGAAGTCAACCAACGTATAAGACCCGCCAATAGAAGCGCCATAATTGTGGACGGCGGCAAACTGGAAATCTTCAACGGCTCCCCCCGGACCGACCGGGAATGGCAATACGATCTTCGGTTGTACATAATTGTAAGAAGCTTCGCCCTGAACGCTAGGCAGGTTATTGAGTTGTGTCAATTGCAAACGCTCCTGGGCCGAATTGGCCGCATTCTGAGCTTCCCTGATATTGGGGAAATAACCGAATGAGCGATTGATCAATCCTTTCAGTTCATTGCTCACCTGAGTCTGCGCATAAGAACAAACTGTGGCAACCAAGGCAATACTAAATATGAATATCTTTTTCATCAATGTTGTTTTAATGTTGTTTTTAATGCGCCTCCGCCATTGCGAGCTTGGCTGCCATTTTATCCGCCTGGGGTTGTTTTTTTGTTTTTAAGAATATGACCAGGGGGATCACCGCAATGAAAAAAAACGTGACCAACCTGAACGTGTCCAGATATGAAAGGTAGTAGGCCTGGCGGTCAACCTCATTGCTGACCATCGCATAAGCCCTGGTGGTCGCGCTGGTTACATCAATGCCGGTCTTGGCAACGAAATTCTGCGCCATGCTGTTGGCATGGCTCGTGAATACCGCTGCTCCCTGTGTAAGATTGGTCACCAGGTCGGTCCTGTGCTGCGCGTACCGTTGAGCAATAAAATTATTCGCCAGCGCGATGCCGAATGCGCCACCCAGTTGCCTGATCATATTATTCAACGCAATGCCGGATGCGTAGTCCTTGGGTTTCAACCCTGCAACGGCCTGATTGATCAGGGGCAATTGGACCATCGAAATGCCAAATGCACGGAGTGCCAATGGAAAAAAGAAAGCCCATTTGCCCACATCAGGGCTTACTCTCGACGTAAGCCAGGAATACGCGGCAAACAACAAAAATCCTGTCGTGATCAACGGTACAGATGGAAATCCTTTTGACATAGCCCTGCCGATGATGGGCATCATCACCACGCCGATCAGCGTGGGCGGCAGCAGAGACAATCCTGTTTCATATGCCGAATAGCCCAAAACCCTTTGTGCCAGGACAGGATATACGAAAACTGATGTAAACAATCCTACCCCAATCACAAACGTGAAAATGGTGGTGAAAGCCAGGTTCCTGTTGTTCAGGACCCTCAGGTTCACAGCAGGGTTTTTTATTTTTAGTTCATAATATATGAAACCGATCATTCCGATACCCGCGATGATGCTGCAGATCCGGATGGAACTGCTGCTGAACCAGTCTTCAGCTTGCCCTCTCTCCAAAACATACTGCAGGCACCCGATGCCGGCAGCGAGCAGGGCGATACCTGTGTAATCAATATGAATGCGCTCTTTGTTTTTGCCCTCATTGGGCTTTTTATCAATAAAAGTATAGGTGAGTATGCTGGCAACGATCCCGATGGGAATATTGATCATGAATATCATCGGCCAGCTCATGTGCTCTATGATATAGCCGCCAAGTGTAGGGCCCAGCGTGGGGCCAAGCACAATGCCCATGCCGAACAGACCGGAAGCAATGGGCCTGTCCTTGGGCTCGAATGCATCGAACAGGATGGACTGCGAGGTCGACAGCAAGGCGCCGCCGCCTACTCCCTGAACAAACCTCCAGACGATGATTTCAACCAGGCTGGAAGACTCTGCACACATGTAGGAAGCCGCCGTAAAGATCAGCATCGACGCGAGATAATAATTCTTGCGACCAAAGTATTCTGCAAGAAATCCGGTGAGTGGAATGATGATGACGTTTGCAATGGCATATGAAGTGATCACCCAGCTCATGTCCTCAATGCTTACGCCGAGGCTTCCGGCCATGTCGTTCAATGCCACATTGACGATGGAAGTGTCTACAAGCTCCATCACTGCAGCAGAAACAGTAGTTATTACGATGATAAATTTTGCAAAGCCTCTGGCAGACATATACAACTAAATTATTTTGTGGGTACGACAACATCAACACTCAATCCGGCCCGCAGGATATTCTTGTAATCATTTACATGGTTGATGCTGAGTTTCACAGGAACCCGCTGGGTAACTTTTACAAAATTGCCGCTGGCATTATCCGGGGGTAGCAGGGAAAAGCGGGCACCGGTAGCATCGCTAAGGCTGGTAATGTTGCCACTGAGTTTGAGGTCAGGATATGCATCCATGGTAATCTCAACGGGCATGCCTTCATGAAATCTTTTGATTTGTGTCTCCTTGAAATTCGCGACAACCCAGTAGGCGGTATCATTCACAATAGAAAATAGTGGGGTACCGGCCTGCACAAACTGGCCTTCCGTAACATTGCGCTTGCCGATCCTGCCCGGCGTGGGTGCAAAAATTTTTGTATAAGAGAGTTTCAGCTTCAGTTGCTGAATGGAAGCCTGTTTACTGGCCAGGTTCGCTTCAGTCTTGTTGATGGTCGATTGTAAAATAGCGATACGGGTTTGTGCCGTACCCAGATCGCTCTGGCTGTTGCTGAATTGCTGCGAAGCCTGTTCCATCGCATACCGGCTATCGTTGAGTTGCTTGCGGGTTATCGCCTGATCGTCGAACAAATGCTGGTTCCTTTCATAATCTTCTTTTGCCTGTTGCACTTTCACATCATTCAAATCAATATTTCCTTTATTTACTTTTAAGGAAACGATTGCGTTATTGAGTCCTGCGCGGGCATTCGCAATATCCGCTTCAGCGGCCTGGTAATCTGCTTCCATTTGCACCAACTGCGATTGGAGCTCATCGTCATCGAGTTCTACGAGCAATTGTCCTGCTTTACTGAATCGTAATCATTTACTGCGATATGTTTCACATAACCCGAGACCCTCGGGAGAACCGGCGTAATCTGTGTTTCTACCTGTGCATTGTCGGTGGTTTCGTGGTTGATCGCAAATACGATCTTGTTGTAAGCAAAAAGGCCTCCGGCGATCAGCACGATAGCTACGATGATGATGCGCAGGGGGGATTTTTTCTTTTTTTCCGGAATAACCTGATTTTCCATGTCTGTTTTAATTAGCGTTCTTGTTGATGAGTTTGCTGTTTTTATTTAATCAGGTGATTGGCCATTAACTGTTTTAGATGATCAATCACTCTTTTTCTGAAAATAGGATCATCGTAAGGAACATAACCTTCTTCCCTGTTGATGAATTTGTTGCAAAATTTTTTTGATTGCAGTACCTGGTGAATGGTGCCTACGAGGGTCCCTACGGTGAGTTCGGGGTCGACTTTTTTAAAATCACCCTTCTTTATTCCTGCTTCAATAATACCTCTGATGATAAGTGAATTCGGGTAAATGAGGTTAATAATAACATTTTGCAGCAGCTCTCTTTTACTTAGCATCAGCTCCTGGTGAATAACCCGATGAAACTGCCGGTGCGAAAAAAGCCTGTTCACATACGTCTCAATGATCTGGTTGATTTTATCAATCGAAGAAAGAGACTTGTCATTGGCAATTTCATCCAAAACAC
>DATHGW010000454.1:0-2067 GCA_035317445.1 Puia sp. | reverse complement strand
AGACTTATGGTGATTACCGCAGGATCCTCGATCGTAAAGATATCGATGCCATCATCATCGGCACCCCGGACCATTGGCATGCCCTGATCATGATGGAGGCCTGTGCCGCGGGCAAGGATGTCTATGTTGAAAAGCCGGTGGGTAATTCGATCGGGGAATGCAGGGCGATGATCGCGGCAAAAAATAAATACAAACGTATCGTACAGGGCGGACAATGGCAAAGAAGCCAGCAGCATTTTAAAGATGCCGTTGATTTCGTATACACGGGTCAGTTAGGGAATATCCGTACCGTTAAAGTATGGTGTTATCAGGGCTGGATGAAGCCGGATATTGTGCGGCCGGATACCGCGCCGCCCCCGGGTGTCGATTACGATATGTGGTTGGGCCCTGCGCCGAAGCGTGCTTTCAATGCCAGCAGGTTTCATTTTAATTTCAGGTGGTTCTGGGATTATGCGGGGGGACTGATGACCGACTGGGGCGTGCATTTGTTGGATTATGCCCTGCTCGGGATGAAGGCCGATAGTCCAAAGAGCATCACTGCGCTTGGCGGAAAGTTTGCCTATCCCGATCTTGCACAGGAAACACCCGACACGCTGATGACTTTATATGAATTTGATCATTTTAACCTGCTCTGGGACCATGCCATAGGGATTGATAACGGCTCCTACGGGCGGGATCATGGGATCGCCTACATCGGCAACAACGCCACGCTCGTGTTGGATCGCGGCGGATGGGAGGTGATTGAAGAGAAGAATGGCGCGAAAAAGGTGAGCAAACCGCTGGCCAAGGCCTCAGACAATGGTGTCGAAAAACACTGGGTGAATTTTATCGATGCCGTTCGTTCACGAAAGGCCGAAGACCTGCATTGTTCCATCGAAGCCGGGGCGCATGTGGCCACCGTAGCCCAGATGGGAAACATCACCTTCCGGAGTGGCCAGCGCGTCATCTGGGACAGCGCCGCCGAAAAATTCACCGACGACGCCATGAATAAACAATACCTGATGAAGGAGTATCACAATGGGTATAAGTTGCCGATTGTTTGAGTGGCTGAAGGAAATAAGAATAAGGAATAAGAAATTAGAAAGTATTTTTTGATCACTACTTCCTAATTTCTTATTCTTTATTTCCTATTTCGACTCGGTTTGTTCCGTGGAAGAAGGGGAATGGTAATGACGTTTTTCCCCCTGCGGATATTCTTTCGGAGTACAACTCCAGGTAAATATGGCCAGAATACATATCAGGATAATGGTCAGTTGTAGCCGGGTTTTCATCGTCGTGAGTTTTAAATTAAATGATATTCATTAATTGCAAAACAGCTTCGGAATCTTATATTTAAGTCGGATTTAAACGACCGTATATTGAAACGACTTTTTTCTTTCTTTATTTCCCTGGTTTTTCTGCACACAGGCATTGCACAGCTATCCATCCCCCGGGAAACAACAATCAATTTTAATGCCGGATGTAAACATCTCCTCCTCATCCTGCTTTTTTTCATGCAAGGCCTGCATGCACAAACGGTTGACATCATCAATAATCCTGAATCGCTAATAGTAAAATGGGGCGGCAAGGAAAGAGTGGCGGGGGGCAAGATCGTGTTGAAAAATGAATTTACTGATAGCCGTCCGCACATCCTGTCCCGGGCGGTAAATGAGGTAGCGATTTTATCCATTGGATTTGATAAACCGGTGGACTGGGGAGCGGATGATTATGGCGGAATATTTTTTGACAACCAGCCGGAATATAAGCAGGGCGTTTGTCTATGGAGGTATAAACCCTGGAACAGCTGGACCAAACCCATACCCCTGGATTCAGCTTCGGGTATGCCTGACTGGGATGTTCAATTTTTTTACTGGCAGTATGGGATGGAAGCTTTGGGGCGGCGCTTCCTCTAAGTGGCAACGGTTGCAGAACGACGCTGGGCAGCGAGGCAGGGCATTGGGGCAGCAAGGCGATGACTTATGCGCCAGCCAATGGGTTAAAGGCAGTTCCTGCACTGGCGGTGGCTTTTGGCAAAGATCCGTTCGAATTGTTTGAAAGAATTTATCGCGCGGCCATGGAGGCCATGGG
>DATHGW010000453.1:0-5107 GCA_035317445.1 Puia sp. | reverse complement strand
CATGCAAACTAATTAGCCGGTTCGGTTGCAGGAGGAATGACAGTGGTTGCAGAACCAGTACCATTTTCACTCACGGGAATGCTGCGTTCATCAGCAGGCTCCGAAACATCCAACGCGCGCTTTTCTTCATAAGGTCTTTTTCCAATCAGCAATTCCACATCGCTCTGGAACAGGACTTCTTTATTCAACAGCGCCTCTGCCAGCAACTTTACCTGCGGACTTTTCTCTGTCAGCAATTCCTTTGTCCGTATATAAGCCTTGTCGATCAGTTTTCTCACTTCTTCGTCAATGAGCTTGGATGTTTCTTCTGAATAGGGTTTGGTGAAAGAATTTTCTGCAGCGGGATCGTAGAAACTCACGTTGCCTACCTTTTCGTTCATGCCATAAACGGTTACCATAGAATATGCGATCCGTGTTACCTGTTGGAGGTCATTTTGCGCGCCGGTCGAAATTTTTCCAAAATTCAATTGCTCACTCGCCCTCCCGCCCAGGGTCATACAGACCTGGTCGAAAAGCTGATCGGTATTATAGAGATATTGTTCTTTCGGCGTGTACTGTGCGTAGCCCAACGCGGCAACCCCTCTCGGTACGATGGTCACTTTCAGCAGAGGGTAGGCATGCTCGAGATACCAACCGCAAATGGCGTGTCCCGCCTCGTGGTAGGCGATGATCTTTTTTTCTTCCGGTGAAATGATTTTGTTTTTCTTTTCCAATCCCCCGATAACCCTGTCCACTGCGTCCTGAAAATCTTCCATTTCAACCATTTCCTTACCCTTCCTTGCTGCTATCAATGCGGCTTCGTTACATACGTTGGCGATATCCGCGCCGGCAAATCCAGGCGTTTGTTCGGCCAATTTATGAATGTCCAGTTTGCTCGATATTTTTATTGGTTTCAGGTGAACTTTGAAAATGGATTCGCGTCCTTTGAGGTCAGGTTTATCTATGGAAATCTGCCTGTCAAAGCGGCCTGGGCGAAGTAAGGCAGTGTCTAGTACATCAGGCCGGTTGGTAGCGGCAAGGATGATGATACCACTATCGCCTCCAAAACCATCCATCTCAACGAGTAATTGATTCAGTGTACTTTCTCTTTCATCATTGCTCATGATGGCATTCTTACCCCTGGCACGGCCGATGGCATCGATTTCATCAATGAATATGATGCAGGGCGCTTTTTCCCTCGCCTGCTTAAAAAGATCGCGAACACGGCTGGCGCCTACACCCACAAATAGCTCCACAAAATCAGAACCGCTCATGGAGAAGAAGGGCACTTGTGCCTCACCGGCCATGGCTTTCGCCAGCAATGTCTTACCGGTTCCCGGAGGGCCGATCAGCAATGCGCCTTTTGGGATTTTACCGCCCAGCGCAGTGTATTTTTTAGGGTTTTTTAAGAAATCTACAATTTCCATCACTTCCACTTTGGCTTCATCCAATCCGGCCACGTCACTAAAAGTGATATTTACTTTTGTACCCTTATCAAATAAGGTAGCTTTTGATTTACCGATATTGAAAATGCCGCCTGGACCGCCGCTTCCACCCTGGCCACCCATTTTACGCATGAGCATGACCCAGATCAGCAGTATGATGAGAATCGGAAGGATAATTTGCAGCAACGGGCCGAACCATTCTCCCTCCTGAACGGGAGAATAAGGAACTTCAAGCGAGGGGTTCTTGGCGAAAAAATCATTCAATCTTTTTTCAAATTCGTCGACCTTGGTAACCTGGAATTCAAAATGAGGTCCTTCGGGTTTTATAACCGGAAGGGTCTTGCCTAATTTGTCCTTATAGTAAGGTTTGTCAAGACTGTCTTTTTTAATATAAACCCTGACAAGATTCTTATTCGTGACCAGCACCAGGCGGGCTACATCGCCTTTTTCCAGCATGTTATTTCGGAATTCCTGTTCGGAGTCAATATGGTGTGCATCCGGGGCAAACGCGCCAAAGAATTGAAAACCCAGCAATACGGCAGCTATAATTCCCCAGATCCAGTAGATACTGAATTTCGGATCTTTCTTTTGGCCGTTTTCATCCTGTTCTCCTCTTGGCTTAAACCTTGGAAAGTTACCCTTATCGTTTTGTTTATTGTTTTCCTGTGGCATGTTATTATAACGTCCCCCTGTTTCTTTTTTAATGTTTAATGTTTATTGACTCAAAATGTTCACCAAAACCCGTTAAACTACTTAATAATTACTGATTTATCCTTCATGTTCTTCGGAACCCGCATCGCTCCACATATCTTCCAGCTTATAAAAACGACGCGTTTCGGGGAGCATAATATGTACCACTACGTTTACGTAGTCAATGAGAACCCATTGTAAAACCTGTTTGCCTTCGTGCTTATACGGAAGCTCTCCACATTTTCGTTTAACTTCAAACTCAATAAAGTCGGCAATGGCTTTTACCTGGGTATGGCTTCCAGCTTCACAAATGATGAAGAAGTCTGCAACGGCTTCCCGGATTTTGCGAAGGTCAAGTGATAGAATGTTTTCCCCTTTCTTTTCCTGGATGCTCTGTGTAATGGTTTTAAAAATTTTTGAATTCCTTGTAAGTCTCGCAGCCCTTTTGGGTTTCTTCCGGCTAGCCAGCATTGTCAATTGTTCCAATAATCAAAATGTTTTGATGATAAACTACTTTTACCGAGTGTGTGAAGTAAGCTGAGTGTGATCTTCATGTCCTAATTTCGCACCGCTCAAAAATAGGAATCTTTTGGCACATCCCACGATCAAGCTTACACAACAAACCGGCGGCCCTATTGGGCATCCGTTTATTGAGTTGTCGTCTGTCGACAGCACCAACAACTATGCCATGGGGAAGGTTCATGCAGGATTGGCTTCGCATGGCATGGTTGTTTTTGCACATGAACAAACCGCGGGCAAGGGTCAGCGGGGTAAAACCTGGACCAGCTCGCCGGGCAAAAACATCATGCTGAGTGCTGTGCTGGAACCCGCATCCATGCTCCCTGGGCAACAATTCAGCCTGAGTATGGCCATAGCCCTGGCCTGTTACGATTTGCTGCATGCCTTTGTGCCTGCAGGATTAAGCATCAAATGGCCCAACGATCTCTATTGGCGTGACAGAAAGGCAGGGGGGATTCTCATTGAAAGTGTCTGCAAAGGACAGGCCTGGCTTTTTGCGGTTGCGGGCATTGGCATCAATATCAATCAAATCAGGTTTTCGAAGGATGCTGCCCGCGCAGTTTCGTTGAAACAAATCACAGGCAGCGAATTCTCTGTGAGTGAACTGACCAGGGAGTTGTGCCATTGCCTGAACAAAAGATATTCCCAGTTGCTTAAACAGGGTATCACCGGTATCCTCTTTGAATATAACCAGCTTTTATTCAAGCGCGATCAGTTGGTTGAACTGAAAACCGGCGGCCGGTTGCTGCAGACCACCATCAGTAAAGTCACGGAACACGGGCGGCTGATTACTTATGACAGCGAAGAAAGAATTTTTGATTTCGGAGAGGTTGAATGGGTACTTTAGGTGTCTGCACCGTCAAATCGCATCTATTTCTTCATCTCTTCCCAGCTCTTAATAATTTCCTCCGCATGCGCCCTATTTTTTGGTCTAAGGAAAATTTTACGGATGATCCCTTTTTCGTCGATTAAAAAAGTCGTTCGGTGCAATCCCATGTATTCGCGGCCATACAATTGCTTTTCCCCCCAAACGCCATAACGGTCGATGATCTTGTGGGCGGGATCGGCGATCAGCGTAAAAGGCAGGTCAAATTTTTTTTCGAATTTCTGGTGAGATGTTTCGTCATCGGGACTCACGCCCAATACCACAAAACCTTTATTCCTGAGCAGAGAATAATTATCCCGGAGGTTGCAGGCCTGGATGGTACAGGTGGGCGTATCGTCCTGGGGATAGAAATACAATATGACAACCTTACCTTTAAAATCAGCCAAAGAAATTTTATTTCCGTGCTGATCCTTTCCGGTAAAAATGGGTGCTTTGTCTCCTGGTTTTAAAAGAATCATTTCTTTGTCTTTGGTTTGCAAAAATATCGTTTCCTTATTTATCTCGTAAAATGAAAGATCCTCGTCGCGACATTTCCCGCTTCGTCTTCGGCCGTTATGCTTAATTCATGGCTGCCTGCGGCACAATGCTCATCAAATGTATAGATGAAGCTCTTTTGTTTATCATTGGTAAACCGGATCCAGTGGCCATCCAATAAGGCACGGAAATGCTTTATGATTTCGTGGTCATCTTTAACAAGAATAACAATGCGATTGGCCTTTTTTAAATTTCCTCCTTCTGTAAAACCAATCGCTGAAATAACGGGGGCAACTTCATCCAGGATCAACTGAAAATTACCAAATTGCCTGAACCGCGCAGATGCCCATCCGCCCTGCCATTCCACTTTGCTAACCTCTTTTGTGCTTTTAAGGAAACGTTGCATCAGCACCTTATCTTTTTTTACGATTGGAAGATCGCGGATGAGCCTTATGCGCACCAGCATCGGCTCATTGATTGGAATAAAATCTGTCCCGATACTATGAACTGCTGAAATATCCTTTGGAAATGAAGGTGATTTGGAATAGTTGATGTGCACAGAATCATAAAGTGATTTCTCGCCAAGGTAAAAAGCACAATCATGCTGTTCAAACACATCGAGCATCAATGGATAAAAGACCTTTCCCGACATTTGTCTAATGCTCTGGTTATTTTCCTTGTACAGCACTTTAAAGTTAAGCCCGGCAGCATTGCCGTAAGCATCTTTTACCTCAATCCTCAGGGCATGAACCAACCCGTCACTGAGATCGATATTTCCATTTCCTTTAAAAGAACGATAAATAGAATTCGTGTAGCCGGGTAACCGGAACAATTGCTGAAGCCAGGGACCGCCACGAGTTTTTGTTTTATAATCGATGTGCGCATTGATGCCCCTGGCATTGTCGTAGCTGATGGCGTCCATTTGAAAACCAATAACCCATTGATTGCCGTCATATAGGTCAGCCTGGTAAATGCCATTGGGATTGGTAGAACCCGATTGTGTGTCAAAAGCAGTGATGGCAAAACCCGCTCTCGGGGTATTCAATACGATGGTATCTTTCATAACCGAATAAGACGCTCCAATTTTTTTCACCGAAAGCAATTGAGGAGATTG
>DATHGW010000452.1:0-4380 GCA_035317445.1 Puia sp. | reverse complement strand
CTTTACCCCAAAGAAAAAAAATATTCCGGCAACTGGGTATAGCTTCCTTATTGTTTTTCTGCCTGCTCCGTTTGAGCAATGTGTACGGTGACCCATCCAAATGGGCGGTACAAAAAACATCCCTGTTCAGCTTTTTGTCTTTTATCAATGTGACGAAATATCCTCCGTCGCTGTTATTTGTATCGGTCATGCTGGGCATCATGTTCCTTGTTCTTTCCTTATCTGAAGGAATTGAAAACCGGTTCACCCGTTTTTTTGTGGTCTACGGAAAAGTGCCCTTGTTTTATTTTATCATTCATTTGTACCTGATCCATGTCATCATGTTTATCATGGTATTTTTGCAGGGATTTGGAATAAAGGACCTCCTCTTTGGGGAAATGCATTTTGGAAGACCGCAAAACGGGGCTGGTGTTGAGCTGCCCCTGATCTACCTGATCTGGATCGCGGTGGTGCTGTTGTTGTATCCGCTGTGCGACTGGTATGGGAAATACAAGGATGCGCACAGAGAAAATGTGCTGCTCAGATATATATAATTAAACGACCAAACAATAACAAGTTATGACTAAAACAATATTCGAGGAAGTCGACGATTATACCGGCAAACTTTTTGGCGACCAGGATAGAGATCTGGAAGCCACCGAGCGGGCCATTGAAGCCGCCCATATTCCCCAGATCAGTGTATCGCCAAACCAGGGAAAGTTCCTTCATGTTCTGGCGAGGGCCTGCCAGGCAAAGAGCATCCTCGAAATAGGCACTTTGGGCGGATACAGCACGATTTGGATGGCCAGGGCATTGCCTGCAAACGGCAGATTAATCACACTGGAAGTGGACCCTAAACATGCCGCTGTGGCGCAGGATAACTTTACCCGTGCAGGGCTGGATGGATTGATTGAGATCCGCATCGGGAAGGCGCTGGACCTCATGCCGCCCATGGTGGACGAAGGGATCGGGCCTTTTGATATGATCTTTATTGACGCAGACAAAAGCCCGTATGCGGAATATTTTCAATGGGCACTGAAGCTGTCCCGTCCGGGCACACTAATTATCGCCGACAATGTCATCCGGGAAGGTAAGGTGCTGGATGCAAATAGCCAGGATGAAATGGTCAAAGGCGTGCAAAGATTCAATGCCGCCCTTGCCGCCAGCACTGCAGTAACCGCAACCATCATTCAGACCGTTGGAGCTAAGGAGCATGATGGGATGGCGTTGGCTGTAGTGCGGTGAAGGGCGAGAGGGCGAGTGGGTGGTGGCAAGTAGAAAATAGAGAATAGAGAATAGAAAATGGGAAGACATGTGGTCTCGCCAACCTTTTTTCTATTCTCTATTTTCTATTCTCTGATCACCACTCACCACTTGCCACCACCCACTCGCCTCCAATCACTTCGCCTTAGGATAATCATAGTTCACCATCCAACTAATGCCGAATTTATCGATGAGCATGCCGAAATAGGCATTCCAAAATGTTTTAGACAAAGGCATGGTGACCTTCCCTCCTGCGGCAAGGCCATTAAAGATCTTTTCTGCTTCCTGCTCGCTGTCCGCCCCGACGGACAAACTAATATTGTTGCCAACGTTAAGCGATTTTCCCGCATCGCCCACCCCGTCGGTTCCCATCAATACATTCCCTTTTCCAATGGGAAGGGCAACGTGCATGATTTTGTTCAGATCCTCCGGCGCTGTTTTACCTAATTCCGGGGTGTCTTTGAAGCGCTGTATTGTGACGAATTCCCCGCCAAATACCGATTTGTAGAAATTGAATGCTGCTTCGGTCGTTCCTTTGAAATTCAAATAAGGATTAATGGTTGCCATTTTGTTTAATTTATATGGTTATACAATAGTTGCTGCTGTGTTTGTGAGGGGGCGAGTGGCAAGTAGAAAATAGAGAGTAGAGAATAGAAAATGGGAAGAAATCTGGTCTCACCGGCCCTTTTTTCTATTTTCTATTCTCTATTTTCTATTCTCTGATCTCCACTCGCCTGCCGCCTCGATCCATGAACATGATCTCCCACAAGTGACCATCCAGGTCCTGGAAAGTGCGGCCATACATCCATCCCTGGTCCTGTATTTCACCCGGCGTGGTCCCACCGGCTTTAATAGCCTTGTTGACGATCTCGTCCACGGCGTTCCTGGTTTCAGCAGAAAGGCAGATGATCACTTCGGTACTCTTGTAGGCGTTGCATATTTCTTTTTTGGTGAAGGTCTTGAAAAAAGGTTCTACCAGCAGCATAACGAAGATATCCTCGTCTACGATCATGCAGGTGGCGTTCTCATCCGTGAATTGGGTATTGAACGTGAAACCAAGTTTACTAAAAAAACCTACTGACTTCTTCAGGTCCCTGATGGGTAGATTGACAAAGATTTTTTTTGACATGATGCAAAGTTTATTTTTCGACCGCCGTCTTCAGATTCTCCATACTGGTCTGCAAATCTCCGCCGAGTATTTTGCCGACAAACAGGTTCATCAGGTTCATCGGGTAGTCATACCTTCCGGCGAAGACCCAGGTAACCTTTGTCTGATTTGGCGCTATTGAATCTGTCGTCATAGAGGTATTGGCCACTGCTTTAAAAGGTTTTTCAAACCGGATCTCACAATCGATCCTTTCTCCTTCCTTTATTTTTTTTATTTCCTGTTCGCCTTTCCCGACGCCGCTCTTCTTGCTGTCCCATGCTGCAACAAATCCTTCCGTTCCGTCGATTCCTCTGTAGTCCTTTTGAACATTTGGATCCATCATCCACCATTTATTATAACTGTTCTGGTTCTTCAGCGTTTTGACATAGCTAAATACTTCCTGTTTTGGTTTGTTGATGATGATTTCGCGCTGAATGGCATAGTCTTTTTTAATGAACAGGGCTACCACCAAAAGAATGGCAACAATACTCACGATGACGATGAAGATGGTTATAAGGACTTTCATGGCTGATTGCTTAAATGAGCGTTAATAAAAATGGTTGATTTAAGGTCTTGTGCATTTGTGTTTACATGGTACGAAAATACGTTCAATCTTCATGTAAAATTATTCCTGGCAGTCCAATGCTGCGGGGGGCAAAAACGACTATTCAAGGGGTTGATTCCGACAAAGATTTTCTTTACATTTGGTATATGAAACATATATCCATACTGGTTCCCCGCGGCGCGGTGGCCTTAAGCTGTATTGAAGGTTCTTTCATAGCTTTCCGGCAGATCAATGATTTTTTAGCCCTCATGGGGAAGCCGCCGCTGTTCAAGGTGCAATTGGTTGGTTTGACGAATAAAGCGGAGGTATATGATCGCCTATTCTCTGTGTATCCGGACACCACCATCTCGGAACTGGATCATACCGACCTGATCGTTATTCCCGCGGTGAATGGTGACATGAACCAAGTGATTGAAGAAAATAAAGATTTTATTCCATGGATCAACAGACAGTATATGGCCGGTGCGGAATTGGCAAGCCTTTGTGTGGGAGCATTTTTACTGGCTTCTACCGGATTGCTCAGCGGAAGGAATTGCTCCACGCACTGGCTCGCGGCAAACGAATTCAGGAAAATGTTTCCCGAAGTCAACCTGGTGTCTGATAAGATCATTACGGATGAGCATCGCATTTATTCGAGCGGCGGGGCAAATTCTTTCTGGAACCTGCTGCTGTATATCATCGAAAAATATACAGACCGGGAGATGGCGATCCTTGCGTCTAAATATTATGCTATTGAAATCGACCGGGAGAGCCAATCCTCTTTCATCATGTTTAAGGGACAACGCGACCACCAGGATGAATCGGTAAAAAAAGCGCAGGAGTTCATTGAGAATAATTTCCAGGATAAGATCACGGTTGACCAGTTATCGAGCATGGTGGCTGTCGGCAGGAGGAGTCTTGAACGCAGGTTCAAAAAAGCGACCTGCAATACGGTTTCGGAATATATTCAGCGCGTCAAGATCGAAGCGGCCAAAAAAAGTTTTGAGACCAGCAGAAAAAACATCAATGAGATCATGTGGGAAGTAGGCTACTCCGACACCAAGGCGTTCAGGTCAGTATTCAAAAAAACCACCGGGTTGTCGCCCATCGAATACCGGAACAAATACAATAAAGAAGCGGTTTAATCTGGCAGCGCTTCACAAAGAAATCCATGCTCATTCAGCAACGGTGCTATTTCCGGGATGGCTGCCCCCTGGTATTGTACACGTAATATTTTATCGCAATCATCAAGATCAAAATTGATCCGGCTGTTTGGATAGTGCTTAACCAGGATGGACACGAGCATCCTGGCCTTTTCGGGGCACTCAACATTCGTTTTAAAAACATCCACCATTACTTATTTCTTTATTGACGTGTTCGCAGACAGCGCCAGTTTCTTATGATGATAAATATAAGAGCCGAAGATCAGGGCAAAGCCGATCAGCAG